>JAJYVN010000060.1 GCA_021791995.1 Bacillota bacterium | reverse complement strand
GTTCGCACGGGCCGGTTGGCCGGTCGGTTCAGGGATGGTGGAGAGCGCCTGCAAGTTGGTGGTCGCCGCCCGCCCAAAGGGGGCCGGCATGCGTTGGGGAGGCATCGGCTGCCCATCCGTAGCCACCCTGCGCGCTGTTCACCGCTTCGGTCCGTGGGACCGCTTCTGGCAGCGCCTGCCCCACATGCGCCGACCACTCGTCCGGCACCTGGTCAACCCGGCTGCCTGACCTCGACCACAATTGTGGGGCGCACCCCAGCCTGGATCTGCGACTTGCACCGGCACGGGTTGGTCCGGCCGAGCTTCATTCCGGCGCGGGCCCAGCGAGAACTGCGGGAGCTGGTTGCCTATCGGAGCACGTTGATCGCGGAACGTGCGGAGGAAGCCAACCGAATCGCAAAGGTGCCAGAAGGCGGGAACATCAAGCTGGGTTCAATGGTCAGCGACATTCTCGGGAAGTCGAGCCGAAGCATTCAGCACGCCCTGGCAGCCGGGGGAGGATCTGGAGGATCTGGCGCACAAGGTGGAGGGGCGCTTCCACGCCAAGCATGAGGACCTTGTGCGCGCACGACACGGCCGCGTGAGCGAGCACCAGCGCAACATGATCGGCCGGCAACGCAAGCATGTCGCGTTTTTGGACCACCCGATCACCGAGTTGGATGCGAAGATTGCAAAATGCCTGGAGCCGCATGAGCAGGCGATCGAGCGGTTGATCACCATCCCAGGGGTCAGTCTTCGTGTCGCCGAGGTGACGTTGGCTGCCATCGGGGTGGACATGACCCGGTTTGCCAACGCTGACCACGCGGTCTCCTGGGCGGGCATGTGCCCAGGGAGCAACGAGAGCGGGGGCAAACGACGACCGGCACGAACGCGACATGGCAACGTTACGCTCAAAGGAGCCCTGGTCCAAGCGGGGCAGGCAGCTGGCCGGTCCAAAGGAACCTATCTTGGCGCAACGTATCGCTTCCTCGCTGACCGTCGCGGGGCCAAACGCGCTGCTGTGGCCGTGGGGCGACACATTCTGGAGATTGCCTACTACATGCTGCGGGATGGAACAACGTACTGGGAGTTGGGAGCAAACTACCACGATGAACGGAGGAACGAGGCGGTGAAGCGCAACGCCGTCCGGCGCTTGCAGCGTCTTGCTTACGCTGTGACGATCGAAGAGGTCTCGGCGTAACGATTCATGTAAGGTAACGTCATCCTACCGAGACGCGTCCCCCGATGCGATGTCCGGTTGTGCCCAAAATCGGAAATACTCGACCACGCCCACCCGAGCCCGAACGACTCTGCTTTTCAGGGAAGCAAGACGGTAAAGAAGTGGCGAGCCCGATTCAGGGTGAAGGGCTGGGAGTGGTTGCATGACGAACCGCGTTCGGGGACGGCCATCAGTCTTCCGTGTTGATCAGCGACATAAAGTCATTGCTTTGGGATGTGCTACCTCGACGAATGACGGACACACGGAACTGCCGCCCTGGACCTGTATTCTGCTCACGGAGATAGCGGCACGCGAGGTGGAGGGGGCCGACGATGAGTCGGGTGAGCATCCGATCAGATGCTCACCCGAAACGCGCTCCATCCGCGTGATGTACGCGGATAGCTCCACAGTTAGGATTCCGCCTTCCAAGAGAAGGCCAACGAGATCGTGGTGCTGTATCTGGAACCGCCACCTGACGCGGTGGTGTTGTGCGTGGATCAGCACGCGGGGTTGCAGGCGTTGGAGCGCGAGTACAAGGCACGCCTGCCGCGTCCGGGGAAGCCAGGGACATACAAGTACGAATACAAGCGTCACGGCACGGTAGCGGTATTGACAGCGCTCAACGGTGCAACGGCATACGTGATCGACGACTTCATGGCCTTCATGACCGATGCGGCAAGGGTTTTCCGCATCTCCACGTGGTCCACCGACCGCATCGGATCGTCTAAACCGAAGATGAACGTGGACCCTGGAACCGCGTCTGACGTGGTACGGCCGACCGTCGCGGTAAAGGAAAGGTACGTCGTTTGCAGAAACGCGGAACGAGGCCCCTGATGATGCTCGTGAAGGACTTCGCATTCGTGTTGACGTGCCGATTCCGCGGCATAGCCCCCCAATGGATGAATGTGGCGCTGCGGCCTGACCATTGACGCGAGCGCAAGCCGACGAAAGGTTCTAGTGCGACACCAAACAAAGTCCGTGTATCTGCAGGGCGTTCAAGCCGGGACGAGAACGACAACAGCTTGCGCGGCGATGGCCTCGCCGCGCCCAAGGTGGCCAAGTCCCTCGTTCGTTCCCGCCTTGACGTTCACCGCCTCGGTGGGAATGCCCAAGGCTCGACTAATGTTGTGGCGCATCTCCTCCGCATACTCCGCCAGACGAGGACGTTCGGCAGTGATGGTGCTGTCTCCGCGCTGCGGACGCCAGCCTGCCGCGCGCGCCAGCGCGACGGACCGCGCCAGAAGGTCTAAGCTGTCCGCACCGGCGTATTGCGGATTGCTGGGCGGAAAGTGTCGGCCGATATCCCCCTGCCCCGATCCACCGAGGACTGCATCCGCAAAGGCATGGCACAACACATCCGCATCCGAGTGTCCCAAAAGGCCAAGGGGGTACGGAATGCGAACGCCTCCAAGAATCAACGGTCGCCCCTCCACCAGCCGGTGAATATCGGTCCCCCAGCCAACGGAGATGGGGGGCTCTTGTGGCGGCAGGTCGGCAGCAACCGTGAGCTTGCGGTTGGTCTCCTCTCCCGGCACAAGCCGAACCGGCGCCCCCAAGGCGCGAACCAGTGCGGCATCGTCGGTCGCCACGTCCCCCCCCTCCCTCGCCCGGCGATGCGCTTTTTCGAGAAGCGCACGCAAAAAGGCCTGAGGCGTTTGGGCACGCCAAAACGCCTCGCGATTGGGCGTGCCATCGAGAAAGGCGTCCCTTGCGGTGTGGAGCGTGTCGACCACGGGCACACACGCCGCCGCCGCTCCATAGGTCATGGCCGCGCGCGCTACCTCCTGGATCAGTCGTGTCGAACAGAAGGGCCTCGCGGCATCATGAACCAACACAAACTCCGCAGACTCCGCACGGCCAAGGCAGTTCCAGACGGTCTCTTGACGCGTCTCTCCACCGTCCACGCATTCAAGCATCGGTTCGTCCAGACCGAACGGAGCTAGGGCCAATTGCCGCAGTTCCGCCGCACGCCCTGGACGAACTCCGACCAGGATCCTGGGTATCCCGGCCTCCCGCAGGATACTGATCGTCGCCGAGAGGACCGGACGACCACCGACCGTCATCAGGAGCTTGTCCCGCCCCATCCGCCGCGCGCTTCCGGCCGCTGGAACGATCCCGACCCAGCGAGACAGGTCCATCAAGCGCGGCCCACCCGATCCAGGAGCCCCTCAGCCGGACGCCCGAAGATCATCCGCCCGGCTGAGGTCTGAATCGAGGACGTGACCTCGATCTCCAGTTCCTCACCCATAAAGCGCTTGCCACCCTCCACCACAACCATTGTGCCGTCCTGCAAGTACCCAACGCCCTGTCCGTTCTGCTTTCCGTCCGCAACCACCCGAACAATCATGTCCTCTCCGGGCAGAAAACGCGGCTTTAGCGCATTGGCAAGTTCGTTCACGTTGAGCACCGAGACACCCTGAAGCTCGGCCACCTTGTTAAGGTTGTAGTCGGTGGTAACAACGTAGGCATCACGTTCCCGGGCAATCAGCACGAGCTTCGCATCCACCTCACCCTCGGGGAGCGGGTCTTCCTGCAGGATAGTGACAGGGGCGCGCAGTTCCCGTTGCAGTAGGGCCAGCATATCCAGCCCATGCCGCCCGCGTTGCCGCCGCAGGTTATCCGGGCTGTCCGCAATGTGCCGCAACTCATCCAGGACCGCCTGTGCCACAATCAGATCCCCCTCGAGGAAACCGGTGCGATAGAGGTCGATGATCCGACCATCAATAATCGCGCTCGTGTCCAGCACCTTTGCCCGGGCGTCGCGCACCACCGACAGGGTGCGCGTCTCAACGCCATGCCCCTCAGAGTTTCGACCGATGGCCTCCCACAGAACGAGCCAATCCTGCCGCTTACGCGTGAATACAGCCCAACCGAGGTAGGCGCTCAAAAGGCTGACCGCTGCCGGGAGATACCGCCCGACGAGCGGTAGATGCACCAGAGCCGGCGATACCAAAAATGCAATGATAAGTCCGAGAATGGTACCGACGGCCCCTGCCAACAGATCGGTGGCGGGAATCCGCGCGAGACGGAACTCGAGAGCCCGCAAGATCCCGAGGAACCAGCGCAGCACCGTTGGTCCGACGAGGAATCCGAGAACAGCACCGGCCACCGCCAGACCCATCAGCACCGCAAAGGCCACGGAACCGCCGACAGGAAGTGGATAGGAGCGACTCATTGCTCCCAGAGCGCGTAGCGCAACATACAATCCGCCGCCCGCCCCGATGGCAGAAAAGGGCCATCTCACCGCTGACTGATCCATTGCGTCCTCCCTTCCGCACAACACCCGGCCACTGTACGCATCCATTATACACCTGAAGCGAGATCCGGAGGCCTCGGCCTTTCCTGCATCCACATGCTGCGGTCACTTCCTTCCAGTCCAGCCGCGTTGACAATCACGGAGCGCCGTTTCTATAATGAGGTTCATTCCGACGGTGCCCCGCGTCACGATTGCCAGGGAATCCTCTTCGTGGCGACTGTATCAACCGCTTGCAGCCAACAAGGGGTGCGAATGGTGAACGACCTTCTCTGGGATGAATTTCAGGAGGCAGTGAGTCAGAAGCTCATCCGGCATCGCAGCATTATCGATGTATGGTCCAAGTTCCAGGAAGCGCATGCCAGAATCTCCCGCGCTATTGCCAAGTCGGTCACCAACTGCGGATGCATTGAGATCCACGCCGCAAAGAACCAGGTCCCGCCCGGCGGCGACCTCTCTCTGGAAGAACTCCGGTCCTTCATGGACGACCACGTTGACGGCCACCTTTGCCAAAACTGCCGCGAGGTCATCGAAGAGGAGTTCGGTCGCCTTCTGTTCTACACCGTCGCCCTCGCGAACATCGTCGACATCAACTTATACGACATTCTTATTAAGGAAAATAAAAAACTGGCTGCGCTCGGTCTGTATCACCTCTCCTGACTCGGGGGACCGATGGTTTTCCGGATCGCTTCCTTGAGCGAACGCACTGGGACGAACTCGATTCCCTCGTTCGTTGCACCGCTTGTGTCGGGAACGATGGCCCGACGGAAACCGAAGCGCGCCGCTTCGCGTACGCGTTCCGCCAACCGGGGTACGCTCCGTACCTCTCCGGCCAACCCCACCTCGCCACACACCAGCGTGTCGGCAGGAATCGGCCGGTCCACAAAGGCGGACGCCAAAGCCAGGGCCAACCCGAGATCGGCTGCCGGTTCGTCGAGATGGACGCCCCCCGCTACCTTGACAAAGGCGTCCAGTTGACCGCAACGCAATCCACAGCGCCTCTCCAGGACCGCCAACAGTAACCCGAGCCGCGCGGACTCGAACCCAGCAGCCGTCCGCCGTGGCGTGCCAAACGCCGGGCCAGATAAAAGAGCCTGGACCTCACAAAGCAGGAGACGCGTTCCCTCGAAGCTGGCCGTGACCACGCTCCCCGACGCATCCAATGCCCGCTCGGCCAAAAGGAGTTGGGAGGGGTTCGGCACCTCCTGGAGCCCAGCACCCGCCATCTGGAAGACGCCCAATTCCTGCGTCGATCCAAAGCGGTTCTTGAGCGAACGCAATAGACGGAAAGGGGAGTATCGTTCACCCTCAAAAAGCAGCACGACGTCAACGGTATGTTCCAGGAGGCGGGGACCAGCGAGCATGCCCGCCTTGGTGACGTGGCCGACGAGGAACGTCGGCAGGTCCAACCCCTTGGCGAGCGTCAGCAGGGATGCCCCCACCTCCCGAATCTGGACGGGGTTGCCGGGGGCAAAGGGACAACCGGGCCGCTGCATCGTCTGCACAGAGTCCACAATCAGTAGGCGCGGTCCATGTTGGCGGCAAAGGTTTTCCACGGCCGTCGTGGTGGTCTCCGCCGCGACAAGCACACTGGGTGCCAGAACTCCCAATCGTTCCGCGCGCATCCGCAACTGTCGCGGCGATTCCTCGCCGCTAACGTAGAGCACTGGGCCTCGTCCCTGCGTGGCCAGTTGCCCGGCAACCTGCAAAAGCAGCGTGGACTTCCCCACACCCGGGTCACCCCCGATGAGAACGAGGCTCCCCGGGACCGCCCCCCCACCTAGCACGCGGTCAAACTCAGCAATACCTGTCCCGAGTCTCTCCGCGCCCTCGAGCGTGACCTCCGTCACGGGAATCGCCTTGGCCGATCCGGCGGCCCCATCCGATTCAACCGCCGTTGCGGTCAGGGCAAAGGTATTCCAATCGCCGCAGTCGGGACAACGCCCCAACCATCGTGCGCTCTCATAGCCACAGCTCTGGCAGGCATACACGCTCCTGGGCCGGGCCATCCCTCTGCCCTCCAGACAAGACCGAGGCCCGGCCACCCCTCTAGGCACCGGGCCCCGCCTTCCAAGCCCTGCTACGCATCCGGTTCCGTCTTCTTACTCCCGCCCGCGGAGGATCGCTTTGATTTTGTGGTGGCCGCAATCTCCGCCTGCGCCTCCGTCGGACGCGGCCGAAAGACGATCTGCTTTTTGCCGTCCTTCTCCTCGACGTCGATGAGCAGGGAGGAACCTGCCGTGAATCGACCGGCCAGAACCTCCTCGGAGAGTGGATCCTCCACCATGCGCGTGATCGCGCGGCGTAGTGGCCGCGCGCCGAACTCGACGTTGGTACCCTCCTCAACGATCAGCGCCTTCGCTGGTTCAGTGATTTCAAAGGAGAGACCGTTTTCGCTCATCCGCTTGGCCAATCGATGCAACATCAGGTCAACAATCTTCTCAAGGTGCTCCCGCCCCAGCGGGCGGAATACGACCACCTCATCGATCCGGTTCAGGAACTCCGGTCGGAACGTCCGGCGCACCTCGTCCATGATCTTCTCACTCAGAGCCTCGTAATTGGCCTCGTCCTGCTTGTTCGCGGGACGGAAGCCGAGGGCACTCTGTTTTTTCAGGTACTGCGCGCCGATGTTGCCCGTCATGATAATCACCGTGTTGCGGAAGTCCACCGCGCGCCCCTTGGCTTCCGTGAGCCGCCCTTCCTCCAGAACCTGCAGGAGCAGGTTGAAGACTTCCGGATGCGCCTTTTCAATCTCCTCTAGGACAACGACCGAGTATGGGCGGCGGCGGACGGCCTCGGTGAGCTGGCCTCCCTCGTCGTAACCGACGTATCCCGGCGGGGCACCTACCAGTCGAGATACGGTGTGCCGTTCGGTGTATTCGGACATATCGATCGTGATCGTCGCATCCTCATCCCCAAAGAGCGCATCGGCCAAGGCCTTCGCCAACTCCGACTTACCCACCCCGGTTGGCCCCAGGAAGATAAAACTACCGATGGGCCGGCGAGGGTCCTTCATACCAGCTCGAGCCCGACGGATTGCTCGGCTGACCGCATGCACAGCCTCATACTGGTCGAAGTACCGGTCGTGGATCGTGTCCTCCAAGGTAAGGAGGCGGTCGGATTCCTCCTGCGCCAACTTGCGCACAGGGATCCCCGTCCAATCGGCCACGATCTGCGCCACGTCATCTGCCGTGATCGTGAGCCGTTGCTTGATCTGGTTCTGGCGCCACTCCTCCTTGCGCCGCTCCATCTCGGCCTGGATCTGTTGCTCTTGGTCGCGCAAGCTCGCCGCCTTCAAATACTCCTGCGCCTGGACCGCGGCGTCCTTCTCCTTGCGGGCGGCTTCGAGTTGCTCTTCGATCTCGCGTAGCGCCGGCGGAGTCACGAGCGCCTGCAGGCGCGCCTTGCTCGCTGCTTCATCGATAACATCAATGGCCTTGTCTGGCAGGAAGCGATCACTGACGTAGCGATCCGCCAAGCGTGCCGCAGCAACGATCGCCTCCTCCGAGATCACCACCCGATGATGCGCCTCGTAACGGTCACGCAATCCGCGCAGGATCGCGATCGTGTCCTCGACCGAGGGCTCGTTGACGGTGATGGGCTGAAAGCGCCTCTCCAGGGCAGCGTCCTTCTCCACATACTTCCGATACTCATCCAGCGTGGTCGCCCCGATGGTCTGCAATTCCCCACGCGCCAAGGCCGGCTTCAAGATATTCGCCGCATCAATCGCACCCTCCGCTGCCCCCGCACCGATGATGGTGTGCATCTCGTCGATGAACAGCACCACGTTCGCAGCCCGACGGATCTCCTCCATGACTTTCTTCAGGCGGTCCTCGAACTCGCCCCGATACTTGCTGCCAGCGACCATTGCTCCGAGGTCCAGCGCCACCACGCGCCGTTCCTTCAGGATCTCGGGAACGGTCCCATCACTGATGCGCTGCGCCAACCCCTCGACGATGGCCGTCTTCCCAACGCCCGGTTCACCGATGAGCACGGGATTGTTCTTGGTGCGCCGCGACAGGATCTGGATTACGCGTTGGATCTCCTTGTCCCGCCCAATGACCGGATCGAGCAGGCCTTCTTCGGCCTGCGCCGTGAGGTCGCGGCCGAAGTTGTCGAGCACCGGAGTGTTCGACTTGCTACGCCGGTTGGCGCGCGCCGGTTGGGCGGGTGGCACCGGCGAGCCTAGAAGCTTGATGACCTCTCGCCGGACGCGCTCGAGGTCGGCACCCATGTTCTCCAAAAGTCGTGCGGCGGCACACTCACCCTCCCGAATGAGGCCGAGCAGCAGGTGCTCGGTGCCGATGTATGTGTGGCCGAGGCTGCGTGCCTCTTCCACCGCAAGCTCCATGATCACCTTCTTGCCGCGCGGAGTGAACTGGAAGTCCTCGGTGGGGGCGGCAGTGCCCCTTCCGAGTGTCTTCTCGATCTCCGCACGGACCTGCTCCAGACTGATACCCAGGTTCTGTAGGGCCTTGGCGGCCAGGCCCGTTTCCTCGCGCGTCAACCCGAGCAGCAGGTGCTCGGTGCCCACGTAGTTGTAATTCAGGCGACGCGCTTCCTCCTGCGCCAAGAGAATGACCTTCTGCGCCCGATCCGAATAGCGCCCGAACATTGCCGTCTCCCCCCTTGCCCACCGGGCAGGGAATTCGCTACTGCCGCTCGTCAGGCCCCTCCCGCAGGGAAGCAGCCAAGCGGCGGCGGAGCATCGTCGCACGCACCACATCCCGCTTTTGGGGCGAGTCTGCATCCTCCTGGCGCTGAAGAAATCCGGAACGAGTTAACACCAACAGCTCACTCCAGGCATCCAACGTCAAGGATGGCAAAATCCCCAAAACAACACCTAAACGGAGGTCAGAGAGCAGTGGCAGCGCCTCGCTCGAACTCATGATGCGGGCATTCGTCAGGATGCCGTAAGCCCTGCCCACACGGTCCTCCACGGCCTCGCGCATTTCCTCATACAGGGCCTCGCGCGCCCGGCGTTCATGCTCGATCACCTGATGACAGACACTCTGCAGATGTTCCGCCAGATCTCGCTCCGACTGCCCCAAGCTCGTTTGATTGCTAATCTGAAAGATGCCCCCTGCGGCGGCACTCCCCTCTCCATACATCCCGCGCACCACGACGCCAACCTTGGCCAGCCCCGCCAACAGGGCCTCGATGCGACCCGTCCAGGTTAGGGCCGGCAGGTGCAACATCGCGGAGGCGCGCATGGCCGTCCCAACGTTGGTGGGACAGGTGCTGAGATACCCCAATTCTTCAGAAAACGCCCACTCCAACTGCTCTTCCAGAACGTCGTCCAGGCGGCTTGCCAATTCCCAGGCATCCGCTAACTGCAGCCCCGGGCACATCGTCTGCAAGCGGATGTGATCCTCTTCGAACACCATGCCGGAGACAGCCTCGTCCGCCCGCAGGAAGACGGCCCCGCGGGCATCCCGGGCATGCATCGGACTAATCAGATGCTTCTCAACCAGCACCCGGCGGTCGACCGCACTGAGGTCCTCCAGACGGTCGAAGGAGAACGTACCCATCACTGTTTCGCCATGTATCGCCTTCTCCACACGCGCCAGCAGTTCCTTCGCCTGTTCGCTCGTGAGGGTCGGAGAAAACGGCAGGTCACTCACATTGCGTGCCAAGCGCACGCGACTCGAGAGGGCAACATCGTCCAAAGGGGCCGGGGTGCGTTGCCAACCAGCGGCGGGGTGCCCCAAAACCTCTTCTAGTTGAGGAGTCATCGCCCCTCACCCCCCTCCCCTGCGCTAGCCACCGACTCCTCGGCGCGAATTCGATCACGCAACTCCGCAGCCCGTTCGAACGCCTCCGTGGAGATAGCCTCTGCCAGCTGCCGACGCAACTCCTCCATCGCGTGGCGTTTGCGGATCCCTGTCCCCGTACGCACCGGCGTCTTCCCCTCGTGGTGACTGGCCCCGTGGATCCGACGAATCAGGGAAGACATCTGCGGTTGGAAGGCCTGGTAGCACTCTGGACACCCGAGCAGTCCGCTCCGCGCAAACTGCGCATAGGTCGTGCCACACTTCGGACAACTTGCGGTGGCTGCTGCCGCTTGCGCCTTCTCCGTCACCGCGCTCTGGGGAACACCGAGCATACCCGTGAGCCAGAGCTGGAGGGCCGCGTGCGGATCCCATCCGCCTTCCGGCAGCTGGCCGGTTTCTGTCGCACACTGTTCACAGAGGTCCATCTCCTGGACGACCTCGCCGTTAACCGTGCGGTTGACGTGATATCGGGCGGGCCTTCGCCCGCACCGTTGGCACATCATTCCCCTCGCCCTCCCCGCCAAGCCCGTCCTCCAGAATCGCGCGCAGCCCCGCGCGCAAGACTGCGGCACGCAATCGGTCACGCAGCGGCAATGGCAGGCGGAGCACGTCCCGAGAAACGACCGCTCGTAGAGCCGCCGTCTCGCGGCTCGTGAGACACCCTGCCTGCCGCAGACGATCCAAGTGGTGCTCGGCTGTCTGCTGATCGATCTCCGCAGCAAAGTCCAACCAGCTCAGGCCTTCATCGGGCAACCGCATGACACGGATGTACCCACCGCCGCCCCGCCGGCTCTCCACACTGAATCCACGGGCCTGTGTGAAGCGCGTTTCGAGCACGTAATTAATCTGCGACGGAGCGCATTGGAACCGCTGCGCCAGTTCGACACGCTGCAACTCGATGGTGGAGCCGCGCTGCAGAAGTTGCAGCAGATAGTGTTCAATGGAATCCGTAATACAGCTCACCACCGCGCCCCTCTCTGACTGGCGGACTGACGTTCCCTGACCATGAACGGCAGTATACACCTGCCGCGGCACCAACGCAACGATGGCCGATCAAAGGCTGCTCAACAGCTGAGGTTCATCGTCGCCCCCCCGCATCCACTGGCTCGGGAAGGGATCGGGGCGTTCCGGTTCTGCGGAGGGTTCGCGGGCAACCGATTGCCGCATGACAGGGGCAACCCCTCGCCCCGTGCTCCGCCAACCGTCAGCACCAATGTTGCGTAGGCGCCGAGCCGCGGTGCGAATATCGTCGTCTGTTGCGGTAAGGGACATGCGGAGAAAGCCCTCCCCCGAAGGACCAAAGGCGGATCCTGGGGCTAGAGCCACGCCAACCTCACGGAGCAACCAGGCCACCGCGTCAACGGAAGTGAGTCCGCGCGGGGCGCGGAACCAGAGGTAGGGCGTGGCCCAGGGTCGTATCACGTCTATTCCGAGCGATCCCAGGGCAGAAACCATCACATCGCGACGCTTCTGATACTGGGCATTGATCTCATCGATGAAACCACTCCCCACCACGTCGCGCAGTGCCACCGCGCCCGCGTGCTGGATGGCCGACCACACACCGGAATGCACCTGCACGTTGATCCGCAGCAGGGAGTGGATCGCCTGCGCGTTGCCGACAACGGCACCAAGGCGCCACCCGGCCATGCAGAAGGTCTTGGACCAGGTCGTGAATTCAACAGCCACATCCTTGGCATCCTCACATTGCAATAGGCTTGGGGCATGGTAGCCCTCGTAGCCAGAGTCGGCGTACGCCAGATCGTTGCAAAGCAGGATTCCGTATCGGTCGGCGAAGGACACGGCCTCCCGAAAGAAGCCAAGCGGCGCCACTGCCCCCGTCGGATTGTTCGGATAGTTGAGGTAGAGCAGGCGAGCCTTTCGCAGCACCCCGGAGTCCACCGCCCCCAGGTCAGGCAGATAATCCGTCTCTGGATAAAGCCGTAGGGACACAACCTCGGCACCGGCGAGGGAGGCACGGACGCGAGAGGCCGGGGAGGACGGGTGCGGAACCAGGGCCACCACGCCCG
>JAJYVN010000059.1:6884-12320 GCA_021791995.1 Bacillota bacterium | reverse complement strand
GAAGGCTCTGGCCAGGAGAACGGCCTGGTGAAACCGGCTGCTGCGAAGCAGGAACGTTCCAATAGGAAACCGGCAGTAGCCGGAAATAAAAGACTATAAGAACAGGAACGGTACCAACTGTACGGAGGGGCGGCGATAAACTACTTGCAAACCGCCACCAGGGTGGATTGATGCCAAGGGTCGTGTTCCCTGCTATCCGATGGTACGGCCGGCGGGCCCCACGTTTGGGATACGCCGACCGTAGGGGACGTACTCGAAGACCTACTTCGGCCAACCGAATACGAGCGTGCTCGCGTTACGCACACCGTCATCCGGCACAAGGCACTTGTGGTTCAAGACCGTTCCACCGGCCACCGGTCCATGTACACCCAGTGTCACGACGTTGCCTCTGGAAGCAGCGACCTCGCTCCGACGAAGTGGGACTCCCAATACGCGTTGGCGAGTGAGCCCCACACCACACCCTGATAGGGATTGGTGGCACTGATGAACTGGTAGTTGCCGATGTAGATCCCGACATGACTTGGACCTGCTCCGTCGGTGTCGAAGAACACGAGATCCCCTGGCTCCAATTCGGCGACTGTCACGGGTCGGCCCATGTCCCACTGCAGTCTGCTGTCGTGGGGCAGAGACAATCCGGCTGCTTCCTTATACACGTACATAACCAGTCCGGAACAGTCGAACACCCTAGGGCCAACACCGCCCCACACATAGCGAGAACCCAAGAGGCGGATCGTCAGATTGGTGACCGCTAGACGAGTCGCCATGGCGGCAGAAACAGTGCTTGTCGTCGGAGTACTGGTCGTTTCGGGGGTTGTGGTCGAAGAGCTCGCCGAGGGAACGGTTGTGCTGGAATTGCCTGGGACTCCTGCGAGGAAGAGCGCCAGCTCGACTTGCCAAAGGCTGATTGTAGTGCTTGTCGGAAGGTCATACTGCTTTTCAAATTCCAGTACCGCGGTTTCGGTGATGGCGTCAAAGGTCCCCGTCACCGGGATCGCGATGCCGGCACGATTCAGTGCCCGCTGCAGGGCCGCAACCTGGGCCGAGGTTTGACCCGGCAAAAGGGCAGGTGCCGCAGGGGAAAAGCCCAAACCGACCTCTTGATACAGGAGACTTCCTTGGGGGAGGAGTGCATGGCCCAAGATTGTGACTGCATTCTGGGTGGCGGATCCGTATACGCCATCGATCTCCAATCCGGCTCCATAGTCATCGAGCAGATCCTGCAACAACGTGACGGCTGGCCCCTGTTGTCCCGGTGCGATATTGAGAACTCCTGTTAAAAGTGAACTTGGTACTGTGGCGGCGGCGGCGGTGACCGGAATGGCTGCGATGATGGCTGCGCTGCAGCCGACGACTGCGAGTATGGGTCCCAAGGCCCTCTTGCGTGCTTGTCCCAGCAAGGCCGCTGATCCCCTCCATCCATATTGTGATGAGTCCGCTTCTCGCGCGTGTATCGATGGAAGACAGAATCCTATAGGGTCGTATCGCCCAAGAATTTGCGGTTGGAGAGGAGAGGTAGGGCGACCTCGTCTGGATCCTCGGGTCTCTCGGTTCGACGATGGTTCGACACAACCTCCCCGGCTTCCGTTACAAAGGTGTAACATTCGACGCCATGCCTCGTGGAGGTGTGGTGCACAAGTGGTCGCGCTCGCTGGCGCATCCGAGTGAATGAGCCCCGATTGGGATCGAGCAAGATTTGAGACGGGAGGATCGCCGCTTCCGCCCTGTTGGCCGATCGACTACACTCTGCACACGGAATGGGCGGATAATGGGGGGAGAGGGATCCTTGTCTGGGCACAGTAAGTGGCACAATCGGATACACCGCAAGGCGCGTCAGGATGCGAAGCGTGGGGCGATCTACAGTAAGCTGGGAAAGGAAATTTACATCGCAGCGCGTTCGGGAGGGCCGGATCCTCTCGCGAATACCCGGCTGCGCATGGCGGTCGAGAGGGCGAGGCAGGCGGCGGTTCCGGCGGAGAATATTCGGCGGGCCATTGAGCGCGGCGCGGGTGCGGGTGACACCGATTATGAGGAGTTACTCTATGAGGGATACGGTGCCGGCGGTGCGGCAGTGCTGGTGGCTGTGCAGACCGATAACCGCAATCGCACGGCGGGAGACATCCGCTATATCTTCTCGCGCAATGGGGGCAACCTGGGAGAGGCAGGTTGTGTGGCGTGGATGTTCGAGAAACGCGGGCTTTTGATCATTGATCGCCAGGAGGAGCCCGAGGTTTCGGAGGAGCGAGTGCTTGTTGCGGCGTTGGATGCCGGCGCGGAGGATGTGCGGGCAGAGGAGGATAGCTTTTCGGTGATCACCGCGGTGGAGGATTTGGATCTCGTGCGGAACCAGATGGAGGCATCGGGTCTGCACTTTGCCGACGGTGAAGTGGCGATGCTCCCGAAGACCACGATTCCCTTGTCGAGCAAGGACGCCGAGCAGTTGAACCGAATGATCGAGCTTCTAGAAGATCACGAGGATGTAAGCGCCGTTTACACAAACGCTGACGATGGGGGAGAACCCGAGAACTCCTGAACGGGACGCCTCGTCCGTCCTGCTCCTACCCCGACGAGGAAAACGTGACCGAGACGCCGGTTCCGGGAGGCAATTCGCTTCCAGCGGTTGGTGTCTGCGAGATGGCCAGGCCGACGCCGCTGGTATCGAGTGCCAGTCCGTCTTGCGTCAGTGTCGCCATCGCCTGGGCGATCGTGTCTCCCAGTACGTTGGGCACGGTGATATCCGACGGTGGCGCCGGTTCTGCCGGATCGGTGTACCCGTCCACCTTCGTGTACTTCTGCACGTCCGCACCGGCCGGTGGGTATTGGCGTAGGATGGTGCTGCCGCTGCCTGAAACTTGTAGATACAGGCCGATGCGGTAGAGTTGCGCCGTGGCTTCTGCCGGCGTTTCCGTTGTAATGGCTGGCATCGGCACCATGTTCAGGATGAGGGGAGTTGTCCCCGGGCTCCCGGGCGCAGGCGTTACCGAGTTGGTGGCCGTGCAGTGGGGCGGAACGCCCAACACGTGCAGCGCATCGGCTAACAGTGCCTGGGCGAGGGGGGCGGCGATCTCACCGCCCTCGTTAAAGGGGGGAGTAGGGTTGTAGAGCTGGACCAGGACGATGGCTTGTGGATCGGACTCGGGGGCGTAGGCGACAAAGGAGGCGAGGACGTCGGAGGATGTTTGACCATTGACATAGAGGTTGGCGGTTCCCGTTTTGCCCGCCACATCATAGCAGGGGATAAATGCCCGTTCCCCGGTTCCGTCCGTGACGATATCCTCCATCATCTGGCGTTCCGTGGTGTCGATGCTGGGAGACAGGACGCGACCCTCGTCTACTGGTTGGATGGGAATCTTTCGGCCGGTGGGCGTGATCAGGTCCAAGCCCACATGCGGTCTCATTAGCACACCGCCGTCCGCGACGACATTGATCGCTGTGATCAATGATAACGGCGTGATCGCGATCGACTGTCCAAACGACTCTTCGGCCAGACCGGCGGTCGTTAACTGGTTCTCCGGAATGATCTGATTGTTCGTCCCGGTGGGGTTGTCCACGGGAACGTCGATGCCCGTCGGCGAGAAGAGCCCAAAGAGGTGCAGATAGTGGTAGAAGGTGGGTGCGCCGAGCTCCTGCGCCACCTTGCAGAAGATCACGTTTGCGGACTCCTCGAAGGCTTGTAGAAATGTGGTGTGGACGAGTAGATTCTGGAAATTATGAATATGAATGCCGTTCACGATGCACACGCCTGGATCGACAAACTGCGTGGTGGGCGTCACAACGCCGGACGAAAGCGCGGCCCCGACGGTGATTGGTTTGAAGACGGACCCAGGAGGGTAGGCCTCGTTGACCAGGGGATTGGCATACGTTGCGGGATTGGAGGCGGAGAAGTTATTGGGATCGAAACTGGGCCAGGCCCCCCACGCCAGGATGGCGCCCGTGCTTGGCTGCATGACGATGGCGAATGCGGCGGTGGCGCCTGTTCGTGCCACCTGTTCCTGTAAAAGAGCCTGCAGGTCATATTGTAGTCCGCCGTCGATGGTGAGTTGCAGTGTGTCCCCGTTCACGGGTTCAGTGATTTTGGTTGTGGTGTAGGGGATGGGCTTGCCAAACGCGTCCACCGCGGTGGCCATTGCCCCAGCTTTGCCCTCCAACTCGCGGTTATAGCTGCTTTCTACACCCTCTAGCCCTTGGCCATTGGCGCCGACAAAGCCCAGCGTCTGGGCAAGGAATGTGCCGTAGGGGTACTCACGCACGCTGATGGCCTGCGTATAGATGCCGACCAGCTTGAGTTGTTTCACTGCGTCTGCCTGGGCGGGTGTGGCGTTACGCTCCAGTGTGACCGACTGGCTCTGTTTTTCTAGGAATGCTACAATCTGGGTTGATGAGAGGTCGAGGACGTTGGCGAGGGCCGTCGCATCGCTCGCAGGGGTCTGGATGTTGGCGGAGGCGGTGGTGGTGCTGGCCGCGGCGCTGGCGGCCCTCTTTTGGATGAGCTCTGGGTCGGCGGTGATCGTTGCCGCTGGGACGGATAGTGCGAGCACATCGCCGTTGCGATCGATAATGGCACCGCGCTGTGCGGGAATCGGCACAATCTTCTCATGCTCATCGTAGGCACCGGCGCTGAGCGCCGGGCCGCGGACGATCTGCAACCAACCGAGACGTAGCACGAGTGCCCCACACATGGCAACGGTGAACATGGCGACAATACCGATGCGCCGATGGATGAGAGCTCCGTTGCGCCCACCCAACACCACGATACCGCGCCGTCTAGGCCGGGGCGTCCTTTCCGTTCCCGTCCATTCGCTCAAGTTTTTCCCGCCCGTTCACAAGGTGCGTTAGCAACCGCGCGATGATTCTAGATGCGCCCCTGCCGATCCTTGGTCGAATTGCCGTGCATTCGCACAAATGATGTCTGCGGCGGCGCGGCACAATGTTCGCACGGAGGGGGGACGAATGTGCAAAGACACCACTGGCGTGGCACTGCGGCGCTACTCGCTGCCCTGGCCGTGTATCCGTTGTCGAGCCTGTTCGTGGGACGGGCCATTGTAAGCAGTGCCCCCACCCCTCCCGTGGTCCTAGCGTCGGATGCCACCGTCGCGGTTGCGGTTACGTATCGCGGTTGCCCTGAGGTTACGAACGTTGGTACGGCGGGGTTGCCCCCGGGTCTGGTCGGGCTCACCCGCACCGAAGTGGCCTCGCGGCTCCCAGAATACCGCATTACGCAGTTCAACGACCACCACCTTGGATTGGAACGCATCCGGGCGGGTTGCCCGAACCAGTACGTCACACTGTTGGACCGGGGGGGTGTTGTGACCGCCGTGGCTGGTGAACCCGGCGATTTGGGATCGGTGGTGCAAGGAAGCGAGATCGCTGTGCGTGGTCTTTCTCCTCGGATTCGCCAGGCGTTAGAGCGTGGGATTGTGATACCCCTCACGCAGCTCA
>JAJYVN010000059.1:0-6874 GCA_021791995.1 Bacillota bacterium | reverse complement strand
CGCGCTCGACGCAGTGCGTCATGATACCTTGCCCGCCCGCTGAAGGTCCGTATGGATGGACGGGCGTGGTGGGAAGAATGCACCACGGCTCCCGAAAAACACGGCACCCAGAACGGCGAGGGAGGCTCACGATGCCGCCATTGAGTACGGGGATGTATTTCCTACGCAATCGGGCTCGCGTCTTCTCTCAGTGGTTGATCATCGTGCTTGCGGTGCTCGAGGTGAGCACGGTTGGGCTGTTGACGGGATCGCTGGCGTCGGGCATCTGGCTCAACTTGGTTGCCCCACTGCAGTACTTTACCGAGGTGGTTGCCTCCGGCATCAGCATTCCTCAAGGCATCGCGCAGCGGATCGCGGCGCAGCCCGATACGGCCGCCATGCTTCCAATTCTGGCCAACCAAATGCGCATCAATACGTTGACGGGTCCGAGTGGGGCCAACGTCTTTTCGTTGGCAGCCGCCGATCAGCCGTGGTTTTTGAAGGAAATTCACGAGTATCTGGTTGCGGGGCGACTGCCAGATCCTGGTCAGAATGAGATCGCGGTGCCGGAGTTGGTCATGCGCAGCAGGGGCTTGCACATCGGGGATGTCGTCGGACAAAAGGTGGACCCGAACGGTTGGTTGCCTGGCAAGTGGCAGATTGTGGGAGTACTCGGAGGAAAATTGGAAGTTGGCATCACAACCTACTCGGCGATGCTGCAGACGACTGCATTGGCGGACGTTCCCGGAACGACGGAGTATGCCGTGTTTGCACGGCCCGGACGAGCGGCGGCGTTGGACAACATTTTAAGTACGCTCCCTTTGGCCGAGGTGCGTGTATACACCTATGGCGCGGAAGAGAGCGCGTTTCAGCAGGATGTCCGCTCCCTGCATCTTCTGGTGTGGTGTATCAACATTGTGACCATTGCTGTACTCGCGATCGCAACCGGTCTCCTGAATCACCTGCAGTATCTGCAACGGATGGAGGAGTTTGGTGTTCTAGCGGCACTTGGCTATGGCGTTGCGCGCTTGGTTCGTCGGGCCATGATGGAGGTGGCCGCCCTGACGACGCTGTCCTGGATCACCGGCCTGGCGCTGAGCGCGATCGGTGCCGCAGCTTTGCAGCGGTGGCTGTTTGGCCCCCGTGGGGTTGTCTTGCCCACCCTGGATGCCCGCGACCTCATGTATACGGTACCCATTCCGGTCCTCATGGCCGGATTCACGTTGCTCACAGTGATCCGGCGTCTACATGGGCTCGATCCCGTCAGTGTCGTGGAGAGAAGAGGGTGACATCAGGTGGAAGCCACTTCCCGCGTCTTAATCACGCATGATGTGGGCCTGTCGTATCACCAGGGGCATCAGCGCATCCATGCCCTGCGACACGTGTCCCTGCGTGTGGAAGCACCGGAATTTGTCGGGATCCATGGTCCTTCGGGAAGTGGCAAGAGTTCTCTCCTCTACCTCCTGAGCGGTCTGAAGCGTCCCAGCGTGGGGTGGGTCGAGGCTCTTGGTCATAACCTCGGCGCCATGGGACCTGAGGCGAGGAATCGATTACGCCGACAGATGTATGGCATCATATTCCAGCAGCCCTTCTTGATCCACTTCCTTACGGCGGCCGAAAATGTTGCCGTGGGCGCACCTCGACCCAACCGGGCGGGCGTTCGCGAAGCGGAGCGGTTACTGGCGCGGCTCGGGATGTCGTCGCTGGCCCGCCGCAGACCGCATGAGCTTTCCGGGGGACAGAGACAGCGCGTGGCAGCCGCGCGGGCACTTGCGAACCACCCCGCCATTCTGCTGGCAGATGAGCCCACGGCATCCCTCGACCATCACACCGGCCAGGAGCTGATGTCGCTCTTGTGCGAATACTGCCGCACCAGCCGGGCCCTGATGGTCGTGGTGACGCACGACACCACGATTACGGCTGGTGCGGACCGGATCATCCAGCTTTGGGACGGACAACAGACCTGCGAGGACGATCCGATCGGTTCCGCTCGCCAAGAGTGAGTGCCCCCCCGCGTCGAGCCTGTTATAATGCGAGTCGGTGAGGGGGGATTCCTCGCCGCTTGGGGGCATCGTCCGTGTTCACAAGGTGGCTTACGCGTTTTGTTAAGCGGCATGCGGTCGGCATTGCCGTGTTTGCCATTATACTGACGCTTTATTTGACTTGGATCGGACCAACGATCGGATACGGATTCCATCTCTTCGTCAGTATACTCTCCCTGGTTGTGGAGTTGGTGTTCTACGCATCGATTCTGATTTTACAGTTTGCCGCCATCTTCTGGTTTCTCGGGCGTCCCCGCGTATATTGGCTGAATCCAGAGGAGTGCGGCCTTACATTTGAGGACTACCGTGGTAACCGGTCCGTCCTGGAGTTTGCGGATCGCACGGTGACGCTGCTGCGAGGCGTTAAGGCCTTTCAGGAGATGGGCGGTGAGGTCCCGCGTGGATTGTTGCTGGTTGGTCCACCGGGAACGGGCAAGTCGTATCTTGCCCAGGCAATTGCTGGAGAGGCGCAAGTGCCATTTTGTTACGCTTCCGCTCCGTCTTTTCAGAATATGTTCCTTGGTGTTGGCAATCTGCAGATTATGGCTTTGTACCGCAAGGCACGTAAGATGGCCACCGAGTATGGCGCGGCGATTGTGTTTATCGACGAGATCGACGCGATCGGTATGTCGCGGTCCTCGGGTGGAGGCGGCGGCTTCAGCCTCTTCGGTAACTCGGGGATGTTGAATCAGCTCCTGATGGAATTAGACCCTCCCAATATTGACGTGGGCTGGTGGCCGCGCCTGCTGCGGCGCATGGGTGTGCGGCGTGGTGCGGTCCAGCGTGCGAACGTATTCACCATGGGCGCCACAAACCTACCCGGTGTTCTGGATCCTGCGTTGATCCGTCCAGGTCGGTTCGATCATAAGATCACCGTCGATGCTCCGGACATGTCTGGGCGGCTGGACCTACTGCATTATTACGTGGCCAAGGTGAAGCATGATCCAAAGTTCCCGTTTGAGAAGGCCGCTGCGGAAACGATCGGGTTTACACCCGTTATGATCAAACACATCGTGAATCAGGCGGTGGTCGTTGCGCATTTCAGCGGTCGGGAGGAGATCACGCACCGTGACTTCACCGAGGCGCGCGAGATGTGGGAGTGGGGACTCAAGCAGCCCATCGCGGCCCTTGCTGCCGAGGATCGGCGCCGCGTTGCGTATCACGAAGCGGGACACGCCGTGGCTCGGTATTTGCTTTCCAAGAAAGATCGGGTCGTCAAGGTGACGATCGTGCGACACGGAGAGGCGCTTGGGTTTGCTGCCTTCAAGCCTCTGGAAGAGCGATATACGGCCTCCGAGCAGGAACTGAGGGCGGAACTCAAGACACTGCTTGCCTCGAGGGCAGCGGAGGAACTCTTTCTCGACATCAAGATGTCAGGTGTTTTGGACGACTTCCGACGTGCTACGCAATTGGCGATCGCAATCGTTGGCTGGTACGGTATGGAGGGGAGCCTCTTCTCGTACCTTGCTTCCACGTCCGGTCCCCTCGATTTCGGTGCGCCCATGGATGCCGAACTCAAGAAGCGCGTTGAGCACTTGCTCGAGCAGTCGATGGACAGCGTGAAGGGGCTATTGGACCAAAACCGCAATTTCGTGGAGGCCGTTGCCCTGAAGCTTCTGGAGCAGGATGAGTTGACAGGGGATGAGCTAGAAGAGGTGGCGCAGAGCGTCGGGGTTACGGCCGCGGAGAACGAGTTCGAGTTGTTGCCGGTTGCGGTAGCCGCGCGGACTCCTGTGACGCGCGCTGGTGCGGCTGCTACCGGCTTGCATTGGGGAGTCGAAAAGGGGCAGGGAGACGCTCGGAAACAGCCCGCAGCCGATGAGGATTAACGTGGATTGGCGTCTCTGCCTGCTGCTCGGCACGGCCGTGGTTGTGGCTGCCTTGGTGTGGCGCTTTGAGCGCTCTCCCGGGGTGCGGGTGAGTCGGGCGATTGTTCAGTCCGCGGCGGGGCAGAGTTGTATGCAGTCGATCCTTGTACGCACCACGAGCGGGGACTTGCTTGTCGTGGAGCACAGCTGGATCCAGAACGGGAAAGAGATCATGCTTCCGGGCGAGGTCGAGTTCATCCCGGGTGAGGGCATCAGCCCCGCGTCGATCACGGCTATTGCGCACGGGCAGGATCTCGGAACGGAGCAGACCAACGCGACGAGCGGACGAAACCCTTCCTTCCTTCAAGCCTACCATGCGCAGGTGGATGAAGGCGCCTCGTGGCTTGGGCAAGGATGCCTCCCATTCGCCAACCCCTTCCAGGCGCGGTTTCGCGCTGCGGGTGCGATCCGGTTGGGAGGCCAGAGCGTTCAACTGTTCTCTGGCGCGATTCACTACCATCGCGGTTCATACAAACCGTTTGCCGAAGCCAAGGTCGTGGATGCGGTCGGGACCGGTGGGGTGAAACTGGAGGTAGTGATGCCGTATGGGGCGCGGAGCCTGTCTTCCTCCACTGCGTCTGTGACGCTGATCGCGGATCGGATTCAGCACGAGGACATTGCGCAGGCGCAGACGTTTTCCCAGATGTCAGCGGCAGGACGCCTTGGGGTGTATGAAGAGCAGTATCAGGACCTGATTGCAGGGGTGAACGCGGTCCTCCCCCTGATGGGGGGTGGATTCCAGATCTAGCGATTCGGTGAGCACCATGGTAGGATGGACGCCTGAAAGAGCGCGCCGGGGTGGCGGAACGGCAGACGCGCGCGACTCAAAATCGCGTGGGGCAACTCGTGCGGGTTCAAATCCCGCCCCCGGCACCAACGACAGGGTATGGCGCAAGCCTCGGGCAGTGGTCCTGGAGCGTTGTTGCGCCGAACTCGTCGGGCAAGCCGCCCGCTTTGACCGTACGTTGAGCCGTGTGGCCCTACCCGCTCGAATCTTTCCGTAGACAGTTCGCTCCGAACACCCTCACCAACAATACACATGAGGATTTTCTCGTATTGTTCGCGCTCTGCCGGTGGGCGTGCTCGGTCGACAATCCGCCCGTCAACCACCATACCCACCTTGGTGCGAGAGCCCAAGGGCGAGCGGCGTGCCGTTTCCCGCGCCATCGACGCGGTTCCCGGTCTCCTTCCCCGGCGTCGGAATCGGCCTTCCAGGATGCGCTTCACTGCATCCGCCGGCGTCCACCGATGGATTTCGGGATCGTTCACCCTGATCAACCGATTCATGGCGGCAACAACGTCCGCGTCACCATCCCACCCGCACTGCAGGCAATGAAACCTGTCCCCGTGCCGGTTATCCTGATGGACATACCCACACGTCGGAACGGGACATGTTTGACTGGTTTACGCGGCATGGACCATTTCAAGGCGAGAACGTCTCGCCTGGGACGCAAACGCCAACTTCTCTCGGAGGGTCGAACGCATCCAGCGCGCGACAATCCCCGACAGCTTGCGGCTCTTGGGACACCCACGAAGGTGGCCGAGATCCTCTATCGCCATCACCATCGGTCGGTTCCGCAGCGCTTGCCGAACTGCCTGGCCGACGATTGTCTGGACGGAAGCCTCGCCTCGATCCCGTTTCATGCGCAACTTCTTGTGTCCTAGGTTGTTGCGACGGATGCGGGATGCTTTGGCCGTATCACCCCTGCCATCGGCTTTCTTGGCCAACTGAAACAGCTTGTTACGAGCCTTGCCCGTGTCCGTCGTCTCCTCCGACAGCCGTTCGAGCAGGGTGCCGTAGCCCGTCCCAAACGTCTCGGCCGTGGAAGTAGCCAGCACTTCGGTGACACCAGCATCGATCCCAACGGCTGGGCCGCTTCGGACTTCCACCGGCTCCCGCACATCGTAGGGTACGTGTACCGACGCAGTTCCACGGGCCGGATGGAGCACCATGCGGATTATGGCCCGACACTCCCCCGGCCGCGTAACGACACAACGTACCACCTCCGTGGCGTAAACGTTTTCACCGACACGTATTGCCTGCCGTTCTTCTCGGAAACGCGGTACAGGGTGCTGTCCAGAGCAAAGCTGCTGCGCTTGTGTACACGAGGAGCCTTGTGCCAAGGGCCTGACGTAAGGTCCGACGCAGAAACCGAACAACTTCCTTGCGTTCGGTGACGGAAAGCGTCATCCCCTTCCCTTTTCCACTGGATGATTGGGCTGGATTCGGTGCTTCGCCCCGCATCGCGGCTCCGATAGGCGCATACCGATGGAGGATCCAGAAGGCATGGTGTCGCTGGGCACCGTCGAACCGCGTGAATACCTTCGCCTTCACGTGCGTGTTGGCAACGGTGCTTTGGATATGACGGCGCATGGTGTCCACGGCGTCAAACAGCGCTTGGTCCTGCAGCTGGACGGGTACTGCACCCAACCGCTCCTCCTTCATGGTGGCCCGAAACGTGCGCGGATTATTCAGGCGATGCCAGGATGCCGTTCGGCCCAGCACACACAGAAAGCCGTCCTTAACGCGCGTATAGGTGATCCAGCAGCACCTGGCGCTTGCTGCGGTTGAGCGGCAGCGTCTCCTACTTCGCAGTGCGCTTGCGTGGAGACTGCTTACCACCACTAAGACCCGTCACGACGCCCCCACCTCATTCGCCGCCTTCTTCAACGCATCGAGTACTTCTTTGTTCTTGTGACTGCGACTCCCGTAGAGCCTCGCCGAGAAGACGGTGATGATCTCTAGAACGTCTTGGACCAACTCCTCCTCGAAGGAGGCGTCCTCGGATGCGTTGACGATGATCACTTCAGTTCCAAAATGCTCGCAGAGTGCGAAGACCAACTCTGAGCCGAACCGAAGAAGCCGGTCCTTGTGCGTCAAAACCAGTCGACCAACTTCACCAGAGCCGATGCGACGCAGGAGTTGTCGTAGACCCTTCTTGTGGTCGTTCAGCCCTGACCCAAGATCCTGTAGCACCTCATAGC
>JAJYVN010000058.1 GCA_021791995.1 Bacillota bacterium | reverse complement strand
GCTCGATTTTTTCGTCCCTCGCGACCAAGACGTCTTCGGAAAGGACGAGCCCGCCGGCGGTGAACGAGGCATCGTCCTCCACGTCCAGCCATTACTCCGCAGGGGGTAGCGCGGGGGCAGGCAGTGGTCGTTCCGTGGGGCAGAGCGGCCTACGGGATGCGACCGTCGGGAAGCCGCCCGGCCCAGGATCCAATACCGCGACAACCGGTCACAGCCCTTCTGCGAGCCCGAAGAGCGTGGGGCTCCCTTTGCGTCTTGGGCCGGCCCAAAGCGCTGGAGCTACGCATGACGCGTCGTCCAGCAGCCGCGGCTCGAGAGCCAACCACGCGGGTGGGGGAGTCGCAGCAAACAAGGGTGGATCGTAGGGACGGGGAAGGGATTTTGGGAGGCGTCCCGAACTTGGTCGCACTTCATCTGCATCTTTCGTAGATGCGGGTGGGGTCCCGCTGGCGGCGGCCGCGAACATTCCACTGAAGTTTCTGCGCATCCTTGCGTGGACGGTTGGGACGGAGAAGGTCACGGAGAGTAACGAGGATCGCACCCGAGACTTCGACTACGCATTGCCCCCTGAGTGCATCGCCCAAACGCCTCTTGCGGACCGGACGGCCGCGCGGCTATTGGTCCTTGATCGGCAGAGCGGAACCATCGATCATCGCCATGTTCGCGACCTCCCGGGGATCCTGCGAGCCGGCGATCTGCTCGTCCTGAATGATACGCGGGTGATTCCCGCCCGTCTGCACGCCATTCGGCCGAGTGGCGGACAGGTAGAAGTGCTGGTGTTGCACCCGAGCGGTGGAGCGCCGGGCGTTTGGGCGGCCCTGATCCGCCGATCGGCGCGCCTCCAGGTCGGGGAACGCCTGACGCTTCTCGGTTCCGAGCAGCGGATCGGCACGAGCGGGGACGCACCGACACTGTCGGTGCGCCGGAAGTATGACGGGGGCGAATTCGACGTCTGCTTCGATGGGGTGGCCGACACCTCGGAGGTCCTGCGGCTTCTGGACGACTATGGTCAGCTACCCCTTCCCCCATACATCAAGAGGCCTCTAGAGGACGGCGAGCGCTATCAGACCGTTTATGCCAAACGCGAAGGGTCGGTCGCCGCACCCACCGCCGGGCTCCACTTCACTCCCGAGCTTCTGCGGACGCTTGCAGCGCATGGCGTAGCGCAGGAGTATCTGACGTTGCATGTGGGCGCTGGCACCTTCCGGCCGGTCCATGCCGAACGGATCGCAGAGCACCGTATGCACCAGGAGTGGTTCGAGCTTGGCGCGGAGGCTGCCCTTGCCATCCAGCGGACGCGTTTGCGTGGTGGGCGGGTGGTGGCGGTGGGTACGACGGTAACCCGGGTCCTTGAAACGCAGACAGGGGCGGATGGCATCCCTCGGGCCGGTTCTGGGTGGACGGAACTCTTTATTCGATCCGGTCACCAATTTACTGGCATCGATGCCCTCCTCACCAATTTTCATCTGCCGCGCAGCACGCTACTCATGCTGGTCGCGGCCTTTGCCGGCCGAGAGCGGATCCTTGCGGCCTATCAGGAGGCTCTGCGCCTCGGCTACCGCTTTTACAGCCTCGGGGATGCTATGTTCCTTCTCTAGATGCTTTGTTGAATGACTTGCGCATCCGACACCCTTGTCCGAAGATGGGTGAGCGTGCGGTATCCCTACCCGCCGACCTGCGCCGGACGTCCAGTCCTGCGCAAATTTCAAACGGAACGGAGCGTATGATGTGGCAAATACCAAAGAAGCGTCGCGCCAACCGCACCTGGAGGGTGCGGAACGGATCGAGTATCGTGGGGGGGCCCTTCAGGTCCCTGATCGGCCCATCGTTCCCTTCATCGAAGGGGATGGAACCGGACCAGATATTTGGCGGGCCTCGGTGCGGGTATTGGACGCCGCCGTCCAGGCAGCCTACGGCTCGCGGCGCGGCATCGCCTGGCTGGAGGTCTA
The DNA here is from genome assembly GCA_021791995.1 of Bacillota bacterium. Taxonomy (GTDB): domain Bacteria; phylum Bacillota; class Sulfobacillia; order RBS10-35; family JAJYVN01; genus JAJYVN01. The sequence continues at coordinate 10,479 of JAJYVN010000058.1, read as the reverse complement.
TGCGGGCGAGAAGGCCCATCAGCGCTTGGGAACCATGCTTCCCGCAGAGTCGGTTGCCACGATTCGGGAGCATCGTGTCGCGATCAAGGGGCCGCTCACGACGCCCGTCGGCGGGGGCTTCCGCAGCCTCAACGTAACGCTTCGCCAAGAGCTGGACTTATACGCATGTGTTCGTCCGATCCGCTACTTCCCAGGGGTGCCGTCCCCCGTCAAGCGCCCGCAGGACGTCAACATCGTGATTTTTCGCGAGAACGTGGAGGATATCTACGCGGGGATCGAGTGGCCCGCCGAGAGCACGGGCGCCGCGGAGCTCCGCGCCTTCCTCGCCGATCACAAGATCACGATCCGGCCGGATGCGGGCATCGGGATCAAGCCCATCAGCCAGTTTGGCTCCAAACGTTTGGTGCGCAAGGCTATTCAATATGCGTTGGATCACGGTCGCCCCAGTGTCACACTGGTGCACAAGGGTAACATCATGAAATATACCGAGGGCGCCTTTCGCGACTGGGGCTACGAGGTGGCCACCACGGAGTTTCGCGATCGCGTCGTGACCTGGGATGAGGTGCAACGCACCTTTGGCGGGCGCGTCCCGGAAGGAAAACTCCTGATGCAGGACTCGATCGCGGATATCATGTTCCAACACCTGTTGTTGCGGCCACGCGAGCATTCGGTGCTTGCGACACCTAACCTCAACGGTGACTATCTGTCCGACGCGGCCGCGGCCAGCGTGGGTGGTATCGGGATGGCTCCTGGCGCCAACATTGGGGATGGGCATGCGGTCTTCGAGGCTACCCATGGAACGGCACCGAAGTATGCGAATCTGGACAAGGTCAACCCAGGATCGGTCGTTCTCTCGGGCGTGATGATGCTGTAGTATCTGGGGTGGCAGGAGGCTGCCGATGCGATCATACGGGCGATGGAAGAGACGATTGCCGCTGGTACCGTCACCTATGATCTGGCGCGCGGCAACCCCGACGCGCACGAGGTCTCCACTTCGGCCTATGGGGACGCGGTGATCTCCCGACTGCGTGCCTGAGGATCAAGGGAAGCGGTGCGGGGGCCCCTCGCTACGAGTGGCCCCTCTATGTTAGGAGCAACCGGCCAGCTGTGGTGCCGTGCCTCGCTCAAGTGCGGTCGTGAGGGATGGTGAAACCCCACTCCCCGCAAGTTCAAAGAGGATATCCCCCTCGGAGTACCAGTGGGGGAAGGTGGCGGTCAGGTAGTCCGCAAGGCAGGACGAGATCCCACCCTCATCGAGGAGGTAGGTCGCGCCCCCCTCCATGTCGGACTGGAGGGTTTCCAGGGGGAGCAGGTCATTCCGGAACCCGTGGCGCTGCGCATAATAGAGCACGGTGGGGTTATAGGTGTTGGTCGTCGCCAACGTGACGCCCACGGGGGTATGGTCCCGAACGAACAGACCGAGATAGTACCAGGGCCAGTAGGGGGGCCAGTAGCCCTGGATCTCGAAAAGGCCGCCCGCAAGGATGGAGGCGACCGCGCAAACAGCGATGACGGGGCCAATCACCCGCCAGCGTACGGCCGGCAACCGCTCCGCCGCACCGATCACAGCGGAGATGCCGACACCCATCAGGAGCGCGAGCCAGGGGAGGATCGGCATCAGGTAATACTGGAAGCGGATGACCCGGAGAACGACCACGCCATACAAGAGGATGGCGAAGCCCCAGCCCCAGACCCACGCGGATCCGCGGCGCCGCACGAGGGCGCCAAGCCCGATCAAGGCCAGGATGCCGCCAGCGGGCGTAATCGCCATGCCGCCGATGTTGTGCCACACGAGGTGCACGAGGCTCGCGCTGCCTGCGATGTAGCTCTCGGGCAGCGACGTAACAATGAACTTCACATACTCCGATCCCCCGCTCTGCGCACCGGCGATGCGTCCCTCTACCAGCGTATAGGCGGCGGCGATGGCGGCTGGCAACAGGGCGAGAAAACCCATCGCGATCACGCGACCGATGCGGAGCATCTCCCGCCAGTTCCACAGCTGCTTCTGGTAGGCCAAGAGCACAGCCGGCAGCAAGATCATGGCATTGGGTAGCTTGGCTAAAACCGCGAGGGAGAGTGCTGCCACGGCGAAAAGGTAGCGGATGATTCCGCCGCGTTCACCGAAGCGGTCCGTGGCCCAGAGGGCCAGGGTTCCGCAGAACAGCATGGCCGGCTCCGGCTGAAAGGCCCGACCAAAGTAGATACCGACGGGAAGGACCGCGTAGCAGAGGGCGGCCCAGAGGGCCGCACGCCCCCCGAAGTGGCGTCGTATCAGTGACCAGAGTGGGACGGTGGAGAGGGAGTAAAAGGCGATGGCCACGGCTCGCAAGAGGACGTCGCTATAACCGAAGAGATGGGCCAACAGGGCTGCAACCGCCGGAGAGACCTGGAACTCGAGCTGGGTATAATCAGGACCCGGACCGTCATGCCAGAGTTGCGGATGCAACAGGGCGATGCCGTAGTGATAGTAAAAGTAGGCAATGGTGGCGGTGTCTGTCTGCCGCCAGTCCGACGTATCGATGAATGGCACCCGGATGTTGTAGCAACGCAGTGCCGCTGCGAAGACGACGATCAAGGCGAGCCAGAAGTAGTCGCGTTGCCATAGCTTTGGTCGCACGCTCGTCGGACTCCCAGGGGTCGCATCGCTGGTGATGATTCTCCCGTCCTCTCCCTGGCGGGTGTTGAAGTGTGGCCGCCGCACTAGAATAACCCAATTCCAATCGCGTCAAAAGCGGAGTCGCGCCTCCAAGTCGTCGACGAATTGGCGTGCGCTTCGGGCCGAGGCACCATTGTACCACTTGGCCCATCGAATGGCAGGACCTCGCAGTTCCGTCTCGTCCACCCCAAGTCCTCGCTGCTGACAGAGACCTGCCACGATCCGCAGGAAGAGTTCCTGGTCCGGCGCCGTGAAGACCACTGTTAACCCGAACCGGTCCGCTAACGACAGTGATTCATCGACCGCGTCGTTCGCCCGTGGATCCCCCGGGTCAGGCCGATCCGTCCATTGCTCGCGCACCAAATGGCGGCGGTTGCTCGTGGCATAGACCCGAACATTGGAGGGGCGGGCGGTCAGGCCACCCTCGAGTGCCGCCTTCGCCGCCTTGTACGTTTCATCGTCCGCCTCGAAGGACAGGTCGTCAACAAAGACGATAAAGCGTTGCGCCTCTTCCGCCAAGCGTTCGTTGATCCAAGGAAGGTCGCGGAGCCAATGACGGCTGACCTCCACCAGGCGCAAACCGCGCGCACCGAACGGGGTGAGCAGGGACCGGACGGTCGACGACTTGCCCGTCCCACGGTCCCCATAGAGGAGCACGTCGTTACAGGGCAGACCTGCGAGGAACCGCTCCGTATTCTGCGTCACCTGGGCACGTGGTGAGTCGTATCCAACGAATAGGGCTGGATTCGGAATATCCGGATGCCGCACGGGGCGTAACTGCCGGCGCTCACCGTCCCAGGTCATGGCCCAGTGCGCGGAAATCCCGACCCCCGCGCGGCGCGCACTGGCGTGCATCGCATCCGCGTAACGGCCCCAACCGTTCGCTGCCACCAGCTGAGCACTGAAGCCTTTCGGCCGATGTGTCCCCAGGTCTGTCGGGCGCAGGCTTGAGTATCCCGCGTCGGCAAGCGCTTGACGTAGTGCCGCGACCAAGGCTGGTTCCGCCAGAGTCTCGATCCGATCCAGATCATGTGCTGCCGCTGCCGCCAGGCCAACACCCGGAGCTTCGCTGAGGGTGAAGGGATTCCGGTGGGTGACTACAGCCTGTGCAAGCTGGGCGCGCCAACCGTCCCCCTCCCAGCCCGATGCGGCCAACCGGTGAAACCACTCGCCATAGGCGGACGCCGCCTCCGCTGGTATCCTCCGATCCATGGCTTCGAGCGCCCTTGCCCAAGCCAGCCCCACGCCGTGCTGGAAGACGGTTTGGAAGAGGTGCAAGCTGCGCAGGGTGCGCAGTGCTTCCGCGATCCTCGGCTGAAATGCTGTGTCGTTGGATATCACCATTTCGTCTCCGTTCTATCGGTAGGGGAATGCAAACGAGGGCGGTGCTCCCGCCCTCGTTTCAATCTTCTCTCGGCGTGAATCATTTGCCATCTATCGACGTGGTCCGCGTGGCTCCCGCGGACGGGCTTCGTTAATGGTGAGCAACCGCCCACCCATCTCGACATTCTGGAGAGCGTCCAGCGCATCCTGCAACTGATCGTCCTCCACCTCGACGAAGCCGAAACCACGGGATCTGCCGGTCTCCCGATCCGTGGCGACCCGAGCCGATAAGACGGTAGCATGCTGCGAGACAAGCTGATTAAGGTCGTCCTCGGTTGCGCTCCACGGAAGGTTCCCGACGTAAATGGTCTTCGCCAAGCTCTCGAACCCCTTCTTCGGAACAAGATGCGGTCGCGTCTCGGGGGTCTCGGGAGTCTCGGCCCTCGTAGACCAGCGCCAAGATGCCGACCTAATACACGGATTATAACCGACCGAGCGGTGCTTGTGCAAGGGTTCATGGGAACCTGTTTCCAACGTCGTGCACAGCCCCGGGAGCGCTCGCCCCGCTTTCCTGGATGACCGGAGAGACATAGCGCAAGCCCCAGGTTTCAGCCACGGGGATAGGCTGCCTTCTTCCCACTGTGTACGGTATAAGACAAGGCATGGAGCGCAAGGCATACAAGTATCGTTTCGATCCGACCGACGAGCAGGCGCGCGAACGGGCTCAGGCCTTTGGTTGTGTGCGGTACGTATGCAACGGGGCGCTTGCCCTGCGTGCCGAAGAATGGTTTGAGCAGGACCAACGCATCGACTCCTGGTGCGGATGAAGCGGGAGCCGCAGACGTCCCAGTTGGCGGAAATATCCCGCGTGCCGATTCCGCAGGCGGTGTGGCCCTGGAACAGAGCGGTCGTTTACTTCTTCACGGGCGCCTCCCTATTACCCGTACTTCCGTACGCACGACCAACAGAGCGCCACATACCGCATCGGTGGGTTTCGGTGGAAGGACGGTAGCCTCACTCGGACCACGTGTGGAGGCGACCCGTCGGCGCGGAGTCGACCAGCGCCACGGTGCGGCGGGACGCTGCTCGACCTGTCCCTTCATCTCCTTTTCGACCGAGGAGGAGGTTCTTTTATGGCCCGTGCTCAACGTCACGGCGGGGGTCGACCTAGTCTTGTTGGATACCGTCCCATGGAGCACGGGTGAGCAGGTGGGCAATGAACGGTTCTTCCGGCGGGACGAGGAGCAACTTGCCAAAGCGCAGAGGCGTCTGTCGCGAACGTGCAAGGACTCGCGCAACCGCGTCAAGGCGCGGCGCACGGTCGCTCGCATCCGTTGCCCGCATCGCGGACCGGCGACGGGACTTGACGCACAAACGCGGTACGCGCATCTTCCGCGAAAACCCAGGAGTGTGTGCTGAGCGTTGGAGCGTGAAGGAACTGCTCGCGAACCCCAAGCTGACCAAGAGCATCGCAGACGTGGGACGGGCGAACGGCTGCGGCAATGGGAGCACAAGGCGCGATGGTGCGGCTACCCGTTCGTTCCGATCGACCGTTTCTACCCCAGTAGGACCTGATGCCACGCCGAGGGTTCTATCGTGGAGCATCTGCCGCATGCCGCGCCGCCCTGGACCGGGACGTAAACACCGCACAGAATCTTCGGTATACCGGACCCCCGGAATGGCCCGCCGGCCTGGTAGTGTCTTCTTGTGCAGTAGACGACCGCCCCAGTCGGAAACGAGTGGCCGGACCCCGGCGAAGCAGGAAGTCTCGGTGAGCGCCCACTGGGAATCCCCCGGTTTTCGCTGTGGGCAGAAGGTCAAGGTCATGCGAAAACCGGAGCGTGGGAACTGGATCGATCAGCCAACTCCCACGCGGTCCAATCCATCGGGTTATCGCCCTCGCGCCAAGAGGCGACGCGCAGCCTCTTCCCGCCCGGTCTCCCGCAGCAACTGCGCATATTGTTCCCGTCTGCCCTTCCCATGGAACGGCCCACCCTCCAAGATCTCATGCCACATCGGGTCCGTCGGTAGATCCGACGTACGCATTGCCGCCGCATGCCAGGCATCGAGCAATCGCAACCCTTCTCCGACCACATCGGGCCTCTGTTCTGCTAGATTCACCATTTCATGCGGGTCGCGGACGATATCAAACAGCATCAACTCGGGAAAATCCTTAAGTCCATCGTGGTAGGTGCGGATCAGCAACCAGTCAGCAAATCGCACGGAACGCTGGCAGGCCCACGCCCCTTGGCTCACAACAAGGAATGGACGTCCGCAGTGGTCTCCCGCCGTGATCGCAGGGAGAAAACTCTTCCCGTCCCAACGAGCAGCAGACTTGCCTCCAACCCACTCTGTGAGGGTAGGCCCCAGGTCGATTTGGTAGTGGAAGTCGTGGTCGAGGTGGCCCGCCTTGACGCCAGGTCCCGCAACGATCAAGGGAACACGGCAGGTGGGATGATCCGCCGTCTGGTGATCCCCGTACACGTTCAGCTCCCCAAGATTCTCTCCGTGATCCGCCGAAATAATCACCACTGTGTCATCAAGAACGCCTTGGGCCTGCAACACGCCCAGGATCTGACCCACGTGGTCGTCCGCGTAGCGGACCCCCACGTCGTAGCCGTCGACAAACCGCTTAAAGTCTTGCCGGGAAGCGATTTCGCTAGGCACCCGCGGCCAAACGCTGCTATTCATCGGTCCGAACTCAGCAAGTTCCCGGGCACTGTGGGGTCCGTAGCTTTGCCGGTGTAGCGCAATCTGCTCGTCAGTAAGCCACTCCGGTGCTGGATCGTCTGCAAACGGATTGCCGTATGCAAGCGGCGTCCGGTACGGCGTGTGGGGGTCCCAAAAGTTCACGTGCAGGTACCAGTTCTCTTCGCGGGCGTGTTCCTCAAGCCAGCGCACCGCGATGGGTGCCACCTCATGGGCCAAATCGTTACCATCGCGACCGGAGTCGTGCCATTCCCGGAAACCGTCCAACACCTGCCACGCGGCATGGCGGGTGGGAAACGGACTGACGAGGCACGTATAGTACCCATTGCGACGCAGTTCGGTGATCCAACTCCGGTACGGACCACCGTTATTGAAGCCGCGTGCCGCCCCTTGCGGACGGATGTCCGCCTCGAGACCACCATGGTTAATGACCCCTGTATGAATCCCAAACCGCCCGCTGAACAGGGCCGTCCGTGAGGGAAGGCACGGTGCGTCCGTGACGTGGTAATTCGTAAAGCGGGTCCCCTGTGCGGCCACCCGATCAATATTCGGAGAGGTGTTCCGCTCGTATCCATAGCACCCTAGGTGATCTGCCCGAAGTGAGTCAATGTCCACATAAAGAATGCGCATCCCCGTCGCCTCCATGTTGGATTGGTCCTTAGCCACTATCCCGAACAACTAGCTCCGTCGCTAACTGCACCTGATCATGGCGAAGCGATGCATCCGGCCGTTCCAGTTGCTGCAAGAGCAACTGGGCCGCCACACGCCCCGCTCGATCCACCGGCTGTCGCACGGTCGTAAGGGCTGGACGCACAAGCGACGCCAAGCGGATGTCGTCAAATCCCACCACAGCCACATCCTTAGGCACATTGCGACCATGCCGCATCAGTTCCTGCATGGCACCGATCGCCATGAGGTCATTACTGCATACCAGCGCATCGAACGTTGGATCGTGTTCCAGCAGTTGCCCCAGCGCGACTGTACCGCCAGATTCGGTATCATCGCCGGTCTGCAAGCCAACCACTTCAACTTGTGAAGCATAGGACGCTGTGGCGTCAATAAAGGCTCGGCGCCGCTCACGGCCATGAACGGTCATATCCGGCGACGCAATAAAGGCGATCCGATGATGGCCCCGCTGTACCAAATGCTGCACCACCTGTTCGATACCCATGACGTTATCCACAGCAACGGACATGCAGGGGATCCGTCGAAAGGGTTGATTAATGAGAACCAGCGGGCAGTGCTCCGCGCATTCCGCCACTGCATCCAATGCTTCGACAGGCACCGCGCTCGCCGTCATCAACAACCCGTCCACCCGGCGCTCGAGAAACAGTGCGCGAAAGGCCAGCGGATCCGTACTGGTACTGAGCAGAATATGGTATCCAGCGGCGTCCACAACTTCTCCGATGCCCTCGATGAGTTGGCTAAAGTACGGGTTGGCGAAAATGAAGCGAGCCGTGCGCGGGATCACCAACCCGATCGTCTGCGTGCGACGGGTGGCCAACGCTCGAGCACGCGCGTCGATGCGGTACCCCGTACGCCACGCTAGAGCTCGAATGCGCTGCCTCGTGGCTTCACTGACTTCCGGGCTACCACTGAGGGCCCGAGAGACCGTCGCCTTCGAGACGCCAGCCTGTCGGGCAAGATCGGCAAGAGTCGGTTGATCGGAACCGGTCGCACCACGCATAGCAGAACCGTTCCCTGCGTCTCGGCCGTTCTCCTGCGCGAATCAAGCACACTTGCCGGACCGCCGCACAAAATGCCCACGAAAAGAAGGATTCGCACCTGTATGCACGAAACCACAACGCAAACGGTTCCCGTCCATAACAACAGGTAGGCACCTCTACCACAAGCTCGATGGCAAAGGGCCTGGTCTCCGGCAGAGCGCACTGGGTCCGCGCGAATCGGCAACACGACGCGAACGGGCGGCCGCACGGACCGGCGGCTCACTTCGCGTCCAACGTGGATCCCGCAGAGTCTTTCGCCGCGGAGGGCACCGAATATGAGCACCCGACCACCACAGAGTGCTGCACACCATGAAGACGGGACAACTGTTCGCTGGGAGCCACGATTCCGCCGACGAGCGATGCTGCAGCGGGCCATCAGCGGTGCCGCGATCCTGGCGGTCGGGCCAGCGCTTGCCGCCTGCGGCAGCGTCAAGTCTGCGGCACCCAACCCGGCGCACCCGCCACAGTCCCTGATCTTTCAACCATACCCGTACGGCTATCCTGACATCAACACCGCCTTCAAGTTAATGGAACAGGTCCTGGAACCATTTGAAAAGCAGAACAACGTCGACATCAAGCTTGTACTCTTTAACACCGATGCCGACAACGTCTCGGCGATAATCGGCGGCGACGGACCCGACATCATTTACGGTACACAGTATGGTCCGTATCTGAGCCAGAACCTGCTCATGAACCTATCGCCATTGTTACAGCAGGACGGCATTTCCACGTCTATCTGGTCCAAGGGCCAAGTTGAGTATTTTCAACGACCAAACGGTACTTTCGCGATTCCGGGCACCATCGAAACGTTTGTCTATCTTCTGAATCTTTCCGACTTTGACAGGGCGGGTATCTCGTACCCAGGCACAGACTGGACCCTAGAGGAATTCCTCACAAGTGCCCAAGCACTCGCAAATCCATCCAAGCAACACTTTGGTACAAACTTCGCGATGCAGTGGGATGACGTGGAAGGGTACCAGTGGTTCTTTGAGGCCTTTGGCGGATCTATCAACAACGCGCAAGGAACCACGTGCACACTTAATACCTCCCCTTGTATCCAGGCGGGTAATTGGCTCTATGAACAACTCATTTGGCCAAAGCTCGGGGTAACGCGTAATTCGGCGCGACTCGGCGGCAAGTGGGATGCGAAACAACTGGCTGCTGGCGACGTGAGCATGTCGGTGTTGGCTCCGATCCAAATCCTCACCGTTGTTCTCACCTTACCATCGGAAATAAACTGGACAATGTATCCTTTTCCGACCTTCCCGGCAGGCAAGATGAACTGGGCATCGGCTGGCTTCTTCGCGATTAACCGCGAAACAAAGCACTCCAATCTTGCCTGGGAGTTTCTTAAATACGTGACAGTCGGCACCGATTGGCAACGGGCAATGATCCAGATGAACTTTCTTGGTCCGATCCGTACCGATCTATGGCCCGAGTGGAAGGCTACGGCAGAGGAACTTGCCCCATCCCTCAAAAACAAGGGGCTGCAGTACTACCTTGACGCCGTGGAGCAAGGTTACGCTGTACCCGGCACCTTCTTTGACTCCAACGATTCGCACACGGCCTCAGCACTGGATACGACCTTCGCCGCTTTAGCGTCACGCCAACAAACCGACGTCGCTGCGGCGTTCAGCGCGGTCCAGAACCAAATTAGGGCCATCGAGTCGGGTGCTCCTTCAACGGCGCCGACGGCTGGTAGTGCGCAAGCGGGGTAATGCTGTCGACCACCGTCGGCGCCAGTGGTCCCGCGTGTATAGGATCGCGCGGCGGTCAGCCGCCTGATGTCGAGATGCCAGTCGCGGTTCGAGAGAGGCAGGTAAGGGAGGGGGGGTTATGTCAACTTTCGTCATGGTAGCGGTCCGGCGCCCTTGGACAGCGGAAGTCTGCCGTAGACTCCCCGAAGGGATTCAACTGTTGACCAACTAGATCTACGTCTAACGACAGATGTGGTATACTGAATGTATGAAGTTAAGTACATGGGCGAAGGAACAGAGCATCAGCTACCAAGCCGCGTGGCGAATGTACCGCGACGGCAAATTGCCTGTGCCAGTGTAGCAACTA
>JAJYVN010000057.1:3154-12458 GCA_021791995.1 Bacillota bacterium | reverse complement strand
GGTGTAGCGCGGAGGCGGTTCTGTGAAGTGCTGCGCAGCGTCGAGCGATCGGAGTTCTGGTGCGTCACCCTCTTCGAGCACCGGAAGGGGGTTCCCCTGCTCCTGATCCTCCCCGTCCTCTTCGGTCGACCGGCGCTCCTGGTCCCCTGTCTCGTCCCGCCCCTCCACATACAACACCATGAACCCCGGAAACTTCACGGTCGACCCCGTGGCCCGAAAGGTATGCTCCGCTGACCCCACCAGGTCGACGCGCACCGTGTCGAGCACCGCCGGAGCCATTTGACTCGCCACGAAACGCTCCCAGATCAACCGATAGAGCCGGAGCTGGTCGCGACCAAGGTCCTGACGCAGTGCGTCTGGCGTTCGCACCACCGAGGTTGGTCGCACGGCCTCATGCGCGTCCTGTGCCCCCGCACGAGCGGAACCAGCCCGGCGGGTGGAGTATGGCGGGCCCCAGCGCTGCCGCACATAGGACTCTGCCTCGTCGATGGCCTGTTGGGCAACGCGCGTCGAATCGGTGCGCATATAGGTGATGAGCCCCAAATGCTCACCGCCCACCGACAAGCCTTCATACAACTCCTGCGCCACACGCATGGTGCGGCGCGCCGTGAAACCGAGCTTTCGGGCCGCCTCCTGCTGCAGCGTCGCCGTCGTAAAGGGGGCCGCGGGATTTCGCTTCCGCTCCTGCCGGCGCACGCTCTTGACAAGCAGGGTCTTGCGTGGTCCAGTTCGAGACCAGCCGAGCGCACGCCGAACCTCTTTGACCTCGGCGGCATTGTGCAGTTCCACCCGCTTGCCCGCCTGTCCCCAATAGCGGGCGGAAAACGATTGTCCATCGAGGCTTAACGCGGCCGTGATCGTCCAATATTCCTCGGGCACAAACGACTGAATCTCGGCCTCACGATCGACAATCAGGCGCACCGCGACCGATTGGACCCGCCCTGCGGATAGCCCCCCGCGTACCTTTCGCCAGAGCAAGGGACTGAGCTGGTAGCCCACCAAGCGGTCGAGCACCCGGCGCGCCTGCTGCGCATCGACCAACTGGTGGTCGATCGGTCGGGGGTTTTTGAGGGCATTCTTCACCGCGTCTTGAGTGATTTCATGGAACGTGATCCGCAAGGGCCGATCGCTTCCCAGGCGCAAGAGAGTGGAGAGATGCCAGGAAATGGCCTCTCCCTCGCGGTCTGGGTCGGTGGCAAGCAGGACGCGATCCGCCTTCCGGACCTGCTCTCGGAGGCTTGAGACAATATTGCCCTTGCCCCGGACCGTAATATACTTGGGCGTAAAGTCATGCTCAATGTCGATACCAAGTTGACTCTTCGGCAGATCCCGCACGTGCCCCATCGAGGCTGTTACCTGATACCCTCGTCCGAGGAATTTCTCGATCGTCCGAGCCTTTGCGGGCGACTCCACGATCACCAGAGATTTGGCCAACTCCATCCCACCGTTTCACTGCCTACGGTCGGTGACGAACCCCCAATAACCGGTACACTTCCCGCGCCAATCCGTCGTGTTGCACGCCATCGGTGGACGCGTCCGCCGCAGCCAATGCCTCCGGCGCCGCGCCGCCCATCGCCACTCCCCGACCGGCATAGGAAAGCATTTCGGCATCATTCCGCCCGTCACCAAACGCCACAATCTGCTCCCGCGGTATATGCAGGTGCTCCGCTACCAAGGCGAGTGCCACGCCCTTGGAGACGCCGGGAGCAACCACTTCCACCGTGCTGCCGGGGGAGGATGGCACATGGAGCGGCATCGCGCGCAACGCCTGGTCCAGGTTCTGCCGCGCCGGCCCGGGCGGCGTCCAGAGGAGAAGCTTGTGCACTGCTTCTCCCGAAATGTCCCCGCCCCAGCGCGCATCCTCCAAACGAATGCTCCGCCAGAAACGGTAAGACGTGAGAGGTTGCCGCAGCACGCGTCCAAAGCGAGCCTGCGGCGGGCGCCGCGAGGGCCCACCGTGGACCCTGCCGCGCTTGGTCAGGGCAACCCACCCACCGCCGAGCTGCTCAGTGATCCGCGCCACCTCCCGCACGCTCGATGGATCCATGGGGCGGTCGAGCAGCACCGCACCGCCCGCAAACACCAAGGCACCATCCAAGCAAATCAGCGGGCCGTTGGCACCGAGTAACCGTTCATACAGTTGCGCTCCGGCAGGGGAACGACCGGTCGCAACTGACACGACGATCCCGCGCCGACGCGCCGCAGCGAGCGCTCGCCGCGTCCGTCGACTGATCGCTCCGTTCGCGCGGAGCACCGTTCCATCGAGGTCGACTGCGATCAGTCGCACCTCCACGCGCCTTCCACTCCATTCCGGACCGTTCTCCGTAGCACGCCCCATTGTATCGGGCAAACGCGCCAATGCAACGCATGGGCATGACCGATTAGCCCCGCAGAATCGCAAGGGCCTTGCGCACGGCATCGCCCGACGCTTCCGCTCCGCCTTGCGGTCGAAATTCAAGGCCGACCACGGTATCGCGGCCACCCTCAGCAATCGCCTGCATCACACGGGCGTAATGGATCTCGCCGGTGCCGGGCTCGTGGCGGCCTGGGACGTCCGCCACATGATAGTACCCAATCTGATCACGGTGCTGCCGAATGGTGTCGATCAGGTTCCCTTCCATGATCTGCGCATGATAGATGTCGTAGAGGATGCGCACCGCTGGCGACCCCACCGCGGTGACGATCCGCACAGCGGGAGCCATGTGGTCCAGAAAGTATCCGGCATGATCGACCTTGGTATTCAGAAGCTCAACGTTTAACGAGACCATAGCCCGCTCCGCCTCTTCCCGGGCAGCACGGAGACCACGGATCACCGATGCCTCCTGGGTTTCCTGATCCAGATGGGGCATCCGATTCCCGGTGGTCACCGTGATGGCCCCAATCCCATACCGCTTTGCGAGTGCAATCGCCTGCGCCAGATCCTCGTCCACCCGATCCGCCTTACTCGGATCGGTCAGCGGCACCCCACAGGCAAACGCGGTGACCCGCAGGTGGTACTTCTGCGCTGCCTGGCAAAGCCCTGAGACGTCCTTGCCCTGCACGCCCCAGAACTCCACGCCCTGCACTCCGGTGCCCGCGGCGCGCGCCACACGCTCCACCAGGGGGACGTCGGTAAAGAGCATTTCAATGCACGCGGAAAACACAACCATACGCCATTGACACTCCTTCAAATCGTCATAGCGGTGAATCCACCGTCGACGCGGATCACCGCACCCGTCACAAAACCGGAGGCCCGTTCCGAAGCCAACCAGAGCAGGGCCCCATCCAGTTCGCCCGGCTGGCCGAGACGGCCGGCCGGTGTATGGGCCAGAATCGACGCCACTCGCTCCGCGGAGAGGATCCGCCGGTTCTGTTCGGCCGGGAAGAAGCCAGGAGCCAAGGCATTCACGCGGATCCGGTGTGGCGCCAGCTCCCGTGCCAGCCAGCGTGTTAGGCTGTCCACACCAGCCTTGGACGCGCTGTACGCGGAGACGCGCGAGAGGGGAATCTCCGAACTCGCGGAGGAGACGTTAATGATCGATCCCCCGCCGTGGTGCACCATGGCTCGTCCGAACTGCTGGCAACACAGCATCACCCCCGTGAGGTTCACATCGAGAATCCGCCGCCATTCGGTCTGGGTGAGTTCAAAAAAGGGCGTGGCCGAGTTCACCCCCGGCGCATTCACCAGGATATCGATCATTCCCCACTGCGCCTCGATCGCATGTGCGGCTGCCTCCACCTCTTCAGGCTCTGTGACATCGCAGCGAAACGCCGCGGCCTGTCCGCCCGCCTCGCGGATCCCGGCAGCGACCTCCTCGGCAACCGCGAGGTTTCGGCCCACCACAGCTACGGTCGCCCCCGCACCGGATAGGGCACGGCAGAAACCGGAGCCAAGAACACCGCTTCCGCCCACGACCACCGCCACCGAGCCATCCAGGGAGAAGAGGCGATCGATCATGGCTCCACCAGCATTCCCGCCGCATCGAAGGCGATGGGCTGCGCCGCTCCCATGGCCTGCAGCTGCCCGAGTGCCAAAAGCGGCTCCGCAAACGGCTCACTGGCCCAAAAGGTCTCCAGATGCTTGGTGTCCCGAATTCGCACCACCGCCGCCTCCTCTGCAACCGTCCCAATGCACGAGGCCAGCGCCACATCCAAGGCCTGCCGATCCGTCTCCACGGTAATGGGAATCCGCGCACCCTCCGGCGTCTTTGCCGTGATGCAGTTCATGTATGTCTTGAGCGGATCCATCTGGCGGACCGCACGCGCCAGAGCCACGTCGGCGAGCCCCAGACCGGAGGCGTTGCCCGCGGTGGAGAGTGTCAGAGACCGCACCACGATCCGTTGGATGGCCGGAGTCTCCGGGAGCGGTCCGGTGTAATAGCGGTTGATCACATTGGTATCGGCACCGATCCCACTCACGTCCTTGCCGATCTGGTCGATGATGAGCACATCAATCCGGTCACCCAAGAGGCGCGCCATCCTGCGCCGGGCCTCTTGGAGCAAGCGCCGCTCGTGCTCCACCCACCCCTGCCGGGGCACCGCCTCGATGTGTGCGAGTTTCCCCTCGCCATTTTCCACCAGGGCGATCCCAAACGGGATCGGCAGCCGAGCCAGTAACCACTCTGCGGCATCGGGCACAATCTCTGGAAATCGGCCAAAGCCACGTTGGTGGTAGGTGTCTGCCCCGAGCTGTTTGCCGAAACCAATCGTGATCATCTTGCACAGGCCGCTCTCAATCGGGCCATGGAAGTCGGTGTGCGGCTTCACCCGATTGACGGGAATGATCCAGTCTGCCTGACTCGCCAGACGGTCGAAGTAAATGGGGATGCCATCCATCGTCCCCACCAGCACCGTTTCCATGGACGAACGTACTGGTGCCCCCACTTCCGCTTCGGTCACCCCATACTCCGCGAGGACGCTCTGTTGTCCCTCGCAAGTGGCACCACCATGACTGCCCATCGCCGGTACCACAAACGGTTCCGCGCCTCGTCGGCGCACCTCGGCAACCACGGCTTGGACTACTTCTGCCAAGCGGTCGATCCCGCGGCTGCCGACGCCGATCGCCACCCGCGCGCCTGGTGGACATGCGTCCACTTGAGAAAACTCCCGGGCGACATCCGCACGCAGGTCCGTCACTACGGTTCGATTCAGGTCCTGACGCACTGGGCGCCAGAGCGGAAGGCTATCCTGCGTAAAGACCTCCAGACCCGTCATGGTTCCCCCTTCACCCGTTTCAGAGCCCATTCGCCGCGGCGGTCGCCCTTCCCTCGCGGCCCCTACACCGTTCCGCTCCGCTGCATCCCCCTCCCACGTCGAGCACTCCCCGCAAGTGCCCCGCAAGCGTCTCAGCCCGAACGTGTCGTCGACACATACGGGATCGGCGCGCCCGGTTGCAGGCTCGGATCATCCGCGAGCGGGTGCAGGCCCAAGGCCTCATATGTCTTCAGATCCACCGTGCCCGTTGCCGGCAACCCAACGGTACGCTGAAAGGCCTTGACCGCGGCTACCGTTTTAGGACCAAAGTAGCCATTGGGTGGACCGGGGTCGTACCCAAGCTCAGCGAGCTTCTGCTGCAGGGAGATCACATCGGAGCCGACGATGGTCGGCAGGATCACGCGCTGCACCTCGCCGAAGATGCGCCGGGGTGTACCGCGAATCGTAACGGGTGTGCCCACCGAAACCAATTGATAGAGTTGGATCACGTCCTGGTTCAGCATCCGGATGCATCCGTGCGAGGCACTGGAACCGATGGAACCAGGGTGATTGGTGCCGTGGATACCATAGGTTCCCCACGGCGTGGAGAGTTGCATCCAGCGCGCCCCAAATGCACCGCCCCAAACTGCCTTGGCCTTGATGCTCCAATGGCCAATCGGCGTGGGCGTGGACTTCTTACCAACCGCCACCGGCCACTCGGCATAGATCGTGTTGCCTGAAAGCAGATACAGCCGGTGCGCCACAGTGTCGATGATGATCGACAACGGGCCACTCGGTGGTGAAATTGGTGCGGGGGCTGGCGTGGCAGCCAGCGACTGACCACCCAGCGTGAAACCCAAGAGCGTGCTCGGATTGTCGGCCTGGCCCCGCCAGCAACCATAGGTAGGGATGGGCCGGAAGCCGAGTAAGAGGGGTGTCCAGCAGGCCACCGCGATCCAACCCAGAAGCCACAATAGCCGCCGTTCCACCGGCCAACCCCCCAACGAACCGTGTGGAGGCCCGTGCCTTTGGTGGTATGCGGCTTATGCGATGGGCATGCAGGCGCAGCGATCAGAAGAACTCCAGGCGCAACGGAGGATCGATTGGTTCCTCATCGTCGCGCACGGGTTCGAGAGCGGACGGCTCTTCGTCGGGCACCGGAGCCACCGGTTCCGTGGGCTCCGTCGGATCGGGCTCCCCATCCGATTCCGTCGAGGGATCCATGGTCCTCACCCCCTGCGATCCGTAGTATCGACAGGGAGTGGCTCGCATACTCCACGAAAGCTTTTGCGGTGAATGGGACACGGTCCAAGGCGCGCCAAGGCCTCACGGTGCACCCTGGTTGGATACCCTTTGTGCTCTGCAAAACCATAACCCGGGTATACCGCATCCCAATGGCGCATCAGTGCGTCGCGGTGCTCCTTGGCGAGCACCGACGCAGCCGCGATCGTCAGTGACGTTGCGTCACCGCCCACCAGTGGCGTCTGCGGCACAGAGAGACGGGGATTATAGAGTCCGTCGACGAGTGCGTGCTCCACAGGAAGGCCTAGACCACAAACCGCCTGGGCCGCGGCCTCTCGGGCCGCGGTAAGGATGTTGAGGCGATCGATCACATCCACATCGACGACTGCCACGCTCCAGCTGAGCGCCTGTGCCCGTATCGGATCGACCAGCGCCGCCCGCGCCTTGGGACTAAGTCGCTTGCTATCATGGACCCCCGCCAGGACCTCTGCCCGCATGCCGGGCGGGAAGACCACTGCGGCCGCCACCACAGGACCAGCCAAGGGGCCACACCCAGCCTCATCCACGCCGGCCACTGTCCGAAGCCCCCGCAGCCAGTGCTGTCCTTCGAAGCGGAGGTGCGGACGATCCGCATCAGCCACCTGGTACCACATCCTCCGGAAGCTCCAAACTGAGTCGACCCAAAAGGCCGCGGCGGAACTCTGAAGCGATCAATTGAGCGGCGGCCCGGGTATCGGGAACCCCCCCGGACTGCACGAGCCCCCGCCGCCCGGCGATCCAGCGCAGCACCTCCTCCGACGCAACGTCCGCCGGAAGGGTATAGCGATCCTGCATCGCTGCGGGACGGTGGCCGAGGCAGAAACGCACCAGATCCTCCGCCGCAACCTCCTCATCGACCGCTTCTGGACCAACTGCCCCAATCGACCACAGTCGCCAAGCCACGGGCCACTGCCCCACGCGAGCCGGGAGCACGCCCGGGAGGTCGCATACCATCCCCTCACCCTCGGTGTGCAACCACTGAGGACCACGCGTCACGCCCGGACGCGCACCGACCGCCAGATGCCGACCACCGCTCACCCGATTGAGGAGCGTGCTCTTTCCCACATTCGGTATACCGGCAACGAGCGCCCGCATCGGCCCAGGCCGAGTGCTCTTCCCCTGCCGACGCAGGGCCTGCCGGCTTGCGCGCCACAGCGGCCCCACATCCGTGGCCCTCGCCCCGCGCAGATCCAGGAGCACCACCGGTTGGCCGACGCACAGACGCTCCTGCCACAGGGAGGTGACATCCATCTCCGCCAGATCGCTCTTGCTCAGTACCAGCACACGCGGTTTGTCGCCACAGAGACGCAACAGCCGTGCGTTACGACTGGCAACCGGGCAACGGGCATCGGCTACCTCCCAAACCACGTCAACCTCGGGTAAGAGATGGCGCAGATTGCGCTCCGTCACGGCCATGGTTCCGGTGAGGGTGCCGCTTAAAGGACGCGTACCGGTCTCACCTCTTCTCGCGTATACGCGCCGCCTTACCGCTGAGCCCCCGGAGGTAGTACAGCTTGGCGCGGCGAACCGCACCGCGGCGCAGCACCTCAATGCGCTCGATGCGCGGCGAGTGAAGCGGAAAGACGCGTTCCACCCCCACCCCGTGGCTCACACGTCGAACCGTGAAGGTTTCCGTAGATCCTCCCCCGTGGCGCGCGATTACGATTCCCTCGAACGCCTGAACGCGGGTTCGGCTCCCCTCAACAATCTTGAGATGCACACGAACCGTATCACCCGGACGAAACGCAGGACGCTCCACCATTTGTTCCCGCTCAAGGGCCATAATCAACTCAGACATGCTACCCTTCCCCCTCTCGAGACCGCTGCGACTCCTCAAAGATAACCTCCGACAAAAGAACCCGATCGGCGGCCGTCAATGCTGCACCCGCCAAGAGCTCCGGTCGGTTGCGCCACGTTCGGCGCAGAGCCTCACGCCGCCGCCAGCGGCGAATCGCCGCATGGTCGCCCGAGAGCAATACTTCCGGCACGGCCAACCCTTCCAACACCCTTGGCCTGGTGTAGTGAGGCCCCTCCAAGAGCCCGGTGCTGAAGGACTCGGCCGCGACGGCCTCTGCTTCGAGCACCCCCGGAACAAGCCGCACCACGGCATCAATCACCGCCATGGCCGCAATTTCCCCACCGCTCAGAACAAAGTCCCCCAGGGACAGCTCCTCAGGCCGAAACGCAAGCCGCACGCGCTCATCGATCCCCTCGTACCGGCCACAGAGAAAAAGGAGTCCCTCTTCCCCTGCCAAGCGCTCGGCCACTGCTTGATCAAAACGTCGACCCTGCGGTGTGAGCAGAATCAGCCGCCCCGCGCCCTCGGACTGCAGCTGCCGCACCGCCGCAAACACTGGCTCCGCCCGAAGCACCATACCCGGTCCGCCGCCAAAGACATAATCGTCCGTCACGGCGTGGCGCCCCTCAGCCCAATGCCGCAGGGGGTGCGTACGCAGATCCACCAACCCATCCTCTACCGCTTTGCGCACGATGCCTTCGGCAAACGGCGTCCCGAACATCCCCGGGAAAAGAGTCAGAACATCGATGCGCACCTGGACCGCTCCCCCCGGCATCAGTCGGACGCGAGATCCGAAAGACGCATCTCGCCTGCGGCGAGATCAATCGCCGCCACCGACTGACGCGTGGCCGGAACCAGACGCTCCCCGCCCTCCCCGCGCACCACAAACACATCATGCGCGGGCATACGGAGCACCTCCTCAACGACCCCGATCACCGCCTGCCGGCCGTCCACGACCCGTAGCCCCACCAACTCGTGGTGGTAGTATTGGCCGGGAGCGAGCGGCGGAAGGTCCTTAACCGCCACACGCAGTGTCCCTCCGGCATACCCAGA
>JAJYVN010000057.1:0-3144 GCA_021791995.1 Bacillota bacterium | reverse complement strand
GCATCGCGCGTCCCAATTCCCCGCAACCGCACCAAAAGATGCCCTCCGCTGCCGTTGCGAATCCCAGCAATCTCCGAGGCCAGGGCCCTTGTGCCATCGTCATCGGAGGCGGCACACACCAGGACCGCGCGGCCAACACGGAGGCGCTCGGGGTAGTCCGTTTCCGGCCGTAAACGCAACTCCCCCCGCACCCCGTGCGGAGCACCGAGCGTCGCGACCACGATCCCCCTACTCGACCACTTCAACGACAACGCGCTTGCCCTGCCGCACGGCAACCGCGCGCGCGAGCACGCGAATCGCCGCGATGATCCGCCCCTGTCGGCCGATCACCCGACCGGTATCGTCCGGAGCCACTCGGATCTCCACGATGACTGCCGTTTCGCCATCCACCTGCGTCACACGCACCTCTTCGGGGTGATCGACAAGACTCTTGGCCAGAAATTCCACCAGTTCATGCATGACAGACACCCCTTTCTCTCACCGATTCCTCCCTGTTACCGCTCTGCCTCAACGGGAAGAGCCCCGGCCTGCTCCTGGCGCCAGCGCGCTAGCACCCCGGATTTACGCAATAGCGCGCGAGCCGTCTCGGAGGGTTGCGCACCCTCACGCAACCAACGCAGGGCCTCCTCCTCGGCCACCACCAGTGTCACCGGCGTACTGGTTGGATTATAGTAACCGATTTCGGCAATGCACCGTCCATTGCGGCGCGACCTCGCCTCCGCGACCACCATTCGATAGAAAGGATGCTTCTTCCCGCCCTGTCGACGAAGCCGAATCTTGACCAATGCATCTATCTCCCCTTTTTCCGACGCTTTTGTGATGGCCGATGCGGAATGCCCATAGGGCCCGGGAGCCTTGGGATCCCTCCCTGTGTGGCACTCCGAATCATCTTCTTCGCATCCTCGAAGCGCCGCAAGAGCTGGTTCACCTCATGGACAGCCGTACCAGAGCCACCCGCAATGCGCCGGCGACGACTGCCATCGATGATCTCTGGACGTTGTCTCTCACGCGGTGTCATCGAACGCACAATGGCCTCCATGTGGGACAGTTCGCTTTCGTCCACCTTCACATCACGCAAGGCCTTGGCATTCAGGCCCGGGACCATCGACAACACTTGCTCCAACGGCCCCATCTTCCGCAGTGCCTGCATCTGATGGAGGAAATCGTCCAAGGTCAACTCCCCTCGGCCCAAGAGGCGGCGCTGCATCTCCTGGGCCTGCCCTTGGTCCATGGCCGCCTCGGCACGTTCGATGAGACTCAGCACATCGCCCATGCCCAGGATGCGGGAGGCCATACGCTCCGGATGGAATTCCTCCAAGGCTTCGGGGCGTTCACCCGTGCCCACAAACTTGATCGGCCGTCCGGTCAGCGCTCGCACCGAGAGAGCGGCACCGCCCCTCGCATCCCCATCCAACCGACTGAGCACGACCCCGTCGAACCCAAGACCCTCCTGAAATCCGGTGGCAACCGTTGCCGCATCCTGCCCGGCCATCGCGTCGAGCACCAGAAGGACCTCGTGCGGATGCACACGATCACGAACCGACCGCAACTCCTCCATCAGGTCATCCGCAATCTGCGAGCGACCTTGGGTGTCCACCACCACCATGTCGACGGCTTTGGCCCGCCCTTCGGAAACACCACGCTCCGCCACCGTAACGGCGTTCTCCCCTGGCTTTGGTGTGACAACTGGGACCCCTGTCTGCTCCCCCAACAGCCGCAACTGCTCGACCGCCGCTGGTCGCGCCAGATCGGCCGCTACCAAGAGCGTGCGCCGATTCTGCTTCCCGATGTATACCGCGAGCTTTGCCGCCGTGGTGGTCTTGCCCGCCCCCTGCAATCCACACAACAGAACGACCGTGGGGGGCTGAGACGCCAGAGCCAGACGGGAGGTCGAACCGCCCATCAACGCCGTGAGCTCGTCGTGGACGATCTTGACGACCTGTTGGGCGGGAGTCAGGCTCTGCAGCACATCGTCACCGATGGCCTTCTCGCGCACGGATGCAACGAAGTCCTTCGCCACCTTGAAGTGCACATCGGCCTCCAGGAGGGCAAGCCGAACCTCGCGCAACGCCTCATCCACATCCTGTGGTGTAAGGCGTCCATGCCCGCGCAGTCGCTTCCAGATCCCATCCAACCGTCCGGAAAGACTCTCGAACATCGCCCACCGTCCTAGTCATCGGCCCATCGGTCCAGGAGCTGCTCCGCCTCCACCACCAGAGGAACATCTCCAGGTGGAAGGTGGCCCTTCACCCAAGCGAGAATCGTCTGTAACCGCTCCGCATCCCGCTGCCGCTCCTCGAACCGCCGGATACCTCCCAGGCGTTCTTCGAGCGCTTCCATCGCGTGCTGCGAACGCCGTAGGAGATCGTGCACCGCTTGCCGACTGACCCCAACCTGGGCCGCGATCTCTGCCAGGGACAGATCGTCTTCAATACACAGCTGCAAGATCTCCCGCTGGTGCGCCGTCAGGAGTGCGCCGTAAAACTCCGTCAGCCGCGCCAGTCGTTCCCGCTCGACGAGCGGATCACGCCGAAGCTTCGTCTCCGCCTGTGAAGGCCCTTCCCTTGACATGACCCATGGAGAGTACCCTGTGCGCGCGATCCTGTCAAGAAATTGGACCCGATATGCAATCGGAACGGTACGGAAGCAATGGGTCGGCACCCACCGATCGTCAACTGCTGCCGAATCCGGTCTTCGTCATCCAAGAGTGGGCAGTAAACCCAGCTCCTGTGCAGAAAACACAAAGGTATTGGCTGAAGGATCCTTGTTATGGTACGCCGCCGGGAGGTGCTCCCGCCATCGCAAAACGATCAACAACGAACACGAGCGGTGCAATCGTAGACTAAGAAGCCGAACTGTGGCAGATGGCTAACGCCCTGCGAGGCAGCATGAACGCGAGCGAGTATAAGCAGATTGTGCTGGGTCTGATCTTTCCTAACTGTATTTCAGACCCGTTCGAAGAGCAACGAGGCTTGCTGGTTGCGGAAGAGACCCAGGGCGCCGATCCGGATGCGATGTTCGCGTATGCGGACAGCCAAGCATATGATGATCTATCGGCGTGGGGTGGGCTGATCATTGGAGGACAGATCGAGTAGACACCGCCGCCTAACATTACTCGCCGGTGATCGGATGATGAGCCTATGA
>JAJYVN010000056.1 GCA_021791995.1 Bacillota bacterium | reverse complement strand
GCATACCATCGGTGCATCCGTTCGACGGCGGTTGTGTGCCTATGAACACTGTTCTGCCTAGTATTGTGGCGTTTGCGCTGGCCCTCACGGCAGGGATGGTGGCGCACCGACTGGCGCACTGGGTGCGCGTTCCCGACGTGGTGTTGGCTCTTGTGCTCGGGGTGGCTATGGGGCCGCTGGGGCTTGGGATGCTGCAGCAAGGGCGATTGCCCTTCGACTGGATCATGACCGTTGGCGCGGTGCTGATCCTCTACGAAGGGGCGCGCCGGGCGAACACGGCTGTGCTAGCGAAGATCTGGGACGCGGTGGCCCTGTTGTCCACGTTGGGCGTGCTGATCTCCGCACTGATCATGGCGTTTTTGGCGCACCTGCTCATGGGCTGGACCCTTGCTCGGGGCCTGCTCCTTGGGGCGGTGCTCGCGCCAACGGATCCAGCATCCATCGTCTCTGTCCTGCACGCTTCGGGTGCGCGGCACCGCCTGACACAACTCGTCACATTGGAGGCCGCGACCAACGACGCGACAGGTGCTTCCTTGGCCTTGGTTTTGATCGCGTCGGGTGCGAATGGTACGGAGGTGCGTTGGGCTGGATTGGCACTGACTGTCGCTTTGCGACTCTTGGTCGGCGCGCTGGTGGGGGCTGCCTGCGGACTCGGCGCGGCTCTTGCCGAACAGCGCTGGCGCACGCATTCCGGGGAAGAGCAGGAGCATGGGGCCCTTGTCCTGGTCACCGCGGCCATCATGGCCTACGCCTTGGCAAGCGTGCTCGGGGGGAGTGGCTTTTTTGCGGCGTACGCCGCCGGGCTGGCGGAACGGAATGCCGGGCGGCTCTGGAGCCGCCCCCCCGGCCCTGGCGGTGTGCCCAGCCTGACGATGTTGTCCCTCGGCAGTCGGACGCTGATCTTTGTGCTCTTGGGCGCCAGTGTGAACGCGAAGGGTCTTGCGGGATGGCCGACGGCCCTCTTGGTTGTCGCGGGGCTGATGTTGGTTGCGCGACCACTGAGCGTCTTTGTCAGTCTCCTTTTGGCCCGCCAGGCGCGGGTTTCATGGCGTGAGATGGCGGCAGTGAGTTGGGTCCGAGAAACCGGTGTGATCCCGGCCGCACTTGCCAGCGTAGTGGCGGCAGGTGGCTCGCTGGCGGGGCGCTTCATCGCCACAGTCGTCGTTCTGGCTGCCTTGGTCACCGTGCTGGTGCAAGGAACGACGACCCGATGGTGGATTCGGCGCCTGGATGTGGGAGCGACGGCTCGCACCGAAGTGGATGCGGATGCAAGCGGCTGAGCGGTGTCGAGATCGCGTTGACCTCCCGTGGTGCGGTCGGCGGAACGACACGCTGGATCTTGCCGATGGTGGGTGGCGAAGCCCCGGAATCCGGCCGGATGCTCCATTCGTTGGAGGCTTCTATTCCGGCACGTCGGTGTTCTGTGGCGCCCACGAGCGGTTGGCCGCGAGGGGGCACTTGCGGAAGTCGCCATTGCGGCGTCGCATACCGAAGCGGTTAGCTGCCAGACTCCGGCCCGTATCGCCGGGTCGATGGCGAAAGTGGGTCAATGTCCACCTTGCGTCCTGCAGCCGTCCATGCTAGTATCCGGGATGCGCCCGGGCTGGCGTAGCTCAGCCGGTAGAGCACCTGCCTTGTAAGCAGGGGGCCGACGGTTCGATTCCGTCCGCCAGCTCCAGCCCGTGCCAGGAGCCGGGAGGGGTACCGAAGCGGCCAAACGGGGCAGACTGTAAATCTGTTGGCGTACGCCTTCGGAGGTTCGAATCCTCCCCCCTCCACCATCAGGATCGACGCGGGGTAGAGCAGCCAGGTAGCTCGTCGGGCTCATAACCCGGAGGTCGTAGGTTCAAATCCTACCCCCGCAACCACTTTCTTCTGCTGGTGTAGCTCAGTCGGTAGAGCAAGTCCATGGTAAGGACTAGGTCGCCGGTTCGATTCCGGCCACCAGCTCCATCTCTTGTGTTCCCTCCGCACTGTGACAAGCTTTGCCCTTGCTCTCCGCTACACTTGGCGGGGGGTGGATTCGGCATGGTCGCCACGCCGCGCGTGCGCCGGCTCCCGCTCAAGGCAGCCACGATTGCGGCGGCGCTGCCCTGGGCTGCCTGTGCGCTGTTAGGCGGTCGTGCCCTGGGATGGACCGGTGTTTTCGCCTTTGCGCTTGCCTGGCCAGCCGCCGCGCCCGGCCCACTCTGGCTTCCGGCCCTTTGTCTTTTGCTGGCAAGCCTTGGTCTTTGGTCCGTCGCGGGACTATGGGTAGCGGTGTCGGGCGTGCTGTTTGGTGGAGTCTATCTCGCGACACGGTCCATGGTACCCCACCGACTGTGGCACTATGGGTCTCTGTTCATGGCTGCTGCGTTGTGGTCCATTGCGGTACAGGTACATCTGCATCACCTGTCACTGCTGGTGCTCCTCCTCGTACCACTACAGGCTGGGCTGGCGGCTGGTTTGGGGTGGCTATTCAGTCTTCCTGGAGCCATTACAGCACCCCCTGCCGCTGCGAGCATGGTGGTGCCTCGGTGGGTGCTCTGGGCTGTGGCCACGGGTGTGGTGGCGTCCGGGCTGGCCGGGTGGACGGTTGGGCCGATCAGCCTGCGTTTGCTGCTCTTGGTGATGTTTACGCTGTGGACTGCGGAATCAGGCAGCGAGATTGCGGTGGCCTCTGCCGTACTGAGCGTTCTCGTTGGGGGGATCGATGGGCAGATTGCGGGGGCATCCACCGCGAGCATTGCCATGGCGGTGGGCGTTGGAGCCTTCAGCGTGGGGACTGCCGTCCGCTGGCCTGCACCCTACCGCTTGGTGTTGGGCGTTGCGGTGATCGGGGCGACAGCGGTGCTGGCAGGTGCCGCCGTATTGCCACTTGTGATGACTGCCATTTTGGCGTCAGTCTTGTATTGGGGACTGCGATTGCCCACGATAGCCGCCTACGTTCCCCGTTCTGGGGCGCTCATTACGGATCCGCTGCGATTGCCGGATCGACTGCAATGGACGACCCACATCCGAGCGCAGGCCCACGCCGTTATCGAATTGTCGCGTCAACTGGCGCAAACCGCTGCGGCCGGTGCCCCCGAGCCCTCTCCCGAGCGGGAGGGCCTGATGCTTGCCGAGCAAGTCTGCCCCGGGTGTGCGGCCTTCTCCTCTTGTTGGGAACGTCGACTGCCCCGTGCCCAGGCGATGGTTACCCGCTTGTGGCAGAGTGCGATCGAAGGGAACGTCGGATGGCAGCAGGTTGGTGGTCCCGACACGATCTATTGTCTTCGGCCCCGGGAGATGGCCGAGGTGGCCAATCGTCGTGCGGCCCTCGCGCGGCAGCGTGTCGAACTCCGCCAGTTGCTTCTTTCGAGCCGCCGGAGCAGTGTCGAACCGCTACTGTCCATCGGCAGAGACCTGGCACATCTCGCCGATGCGGTTTCCGGTATGACGCGCGGAACAAGAGAGGAGCGGCTTGGTTCCAGCGATTCCCTGTTGCTGGAGGTGGACCACCAGCAGGACCGCATTGTTGCCCGTGACTGGGAACAGTCCCCCAGCGGGGGTCTCTGGGGTTTCTCTGCCACGGCGGCCAACCGAGCGGCAGATTCAGGCGCGCCCTGTGGCGATACCTGCCGCCTCTGGCTCGCGGAGCGAGATGTCCTTGCGCTGGCGGTCAGCGACGGAATGGGTTCTGGAGCCGAAGCGGCGCACGCTTCGGAAGCTGCCATTGCAGTGCTGCGCGGCTACTTGGCGGATGGGTCGACGCCGCTTGAGGCCTTGGAGGCGGTGAATGTGCGGCTGTTGGAAACCGGTGCGAGTGACTCGTTTGCGACACTGGATCTGTTCTTGATCAATCTGCAATCTGGAGTGGCCCATACACTGAAGGCGGGAGCCCCGTCGACGTATTTGCTCCGCGGGACCTCGGTGCGCGAAACAATGGGAGGCGGTCTTCCTATCGGGGTCCTCGAAGATGTTCAAGTCCGCTCTGCCACCCTGCGGTTGCACGATGGTGATACTCTGATCATGGTGAGCGATGGCGTCATGGGGGGGCCCGCGGGTGGGCTCGGTCAGCGGAGGAGCAAGTGGGTTCCGGCATGGCTCCGAGACTCAGGCGGCGCGTCACCTGGACAGATTGCGTTGGGTATGGTACAGCAAGCGCAATCCCGATACACTAGTGGACCACAGGACGACATCACCGTAGTGGCTTGCCGACTTGTGGGGTATGCCGCTGAAGACTCGGATCTTACGCGAAGGCCCGGGGATGTTTCGATGCCACATGGTGGGGGGCGACGCTGACGGCCGACGATCATTTCGTGGCTGGTCTCGTGCGGGAGCAGGTGAATGCACACTGCGGGTGGACCCCTGGTACGGGTGTGCTCATCGGGCTGTCTGGTGGGACGGATTCCACGGCGTTGGCCATGATCTTGGCCGAGTTGCGGTCAGAGTTGGGGCTTCGGCTTCATGCCGCCTACTTCGATCACGGGTGGCGAGGAGATGCGGGCATTGGCGATGGCGACTGGGCGGAAGGCCTGGCGCGGCGGCTCGCCATACCCTTCCGTCGCGGTCGTTGGGACCAGCCGCAGAGTGACGAGGATGCAGCGCGACGGGCGCGCTACGCCTTTCTCGGTTGGGAGGCCGAGCACGCCGACTGCACCGTGGTTGCAGTCGCGCATCATATGGACGACCAGGTCGAGACGGTGCTTTTGCGACTGTTTCGTGGGGCTGGCCTGCGTGGTTTGGCGGGTATGGAGCCGTCGGCTCCATACCCGGTGGAGGGGTTCCCTGGACTCCGGGTTGCGCGCCCGCTCCTCACCCTCCACCGCGCGGATCTCGCCGCCTATCTCGACCGGCACTCGGTACAGCCGTGTTGCGACGAGACCAACGGTGGTCTCGCGCATCGGCGCAATCGGATCCGCCACCGGATTCTTCCGGTAGTGGACGCCGAATTCGGAGCGCAGGCTCGGACGGCGATTGCGCGTGCGGCGGCGAGTCTGCGCGAAGACGATCAGGCTCTGGTGATCTGGGCAGAGAGGGAACTCTCGCGTTGCCTGGATGGAGAGGGCTTGCGACTGTCCGAGATGGCCACACTGCCCACGGCGGTGCGGCATCGCATCATCCGATCCTGGTGGGGCATGCGGACGGGCTGCCCTCCGCCCTCCCGAGAGTTCACTGTGGCGTTGAACGGGATGACGGAAGGGGCTGCAATCGATTTGCCCCACGGTTTCCATGCTTGGGTCCAGGCTGGGCTTTTGCACCTGGAACCCATCGCTGTAGACACAGCTGTGGCCGTCCAGGAAGCCACATTGCCCTGTCCTGGATCGGTGGAGGTGGGGGAAGGTCTATCCCTCGAGGCGGCAATTGTGCGTTGGCCCGACGCGTCGCTCCTTGCTCGCGCGCGGCAGGATCTGAACGTTGCACTGGGGGATGTGAGCGCCGTCATGCTTCCCCTTCGGGTGCGGGCGCCGCGCGCCGGGGAGCGTATGGTGCCGTTCGGTAACAGCGAGTCACGACGGGTGCGGAAACTCGCTACAACCACGCGCGGGCGGGCCCAAGCAATGGTGGTGGATGCGCGCGACAGGGCGCTGTGGATTGTTGGCGTCCGCCAAGCGGACGCCTTTCACGTGGGAGAGGGGACGACGTCGGCCCTGTTGTTGTCCGCATCACGGCAGCCGATGTCGCGTTCGTTGTGTTGATGGAAAGTGGTATGCTAAACTCGCGTAAGCCATGGGCGGGCGCCGGGGAGGACTGATTTTGCCTCGATTGGGCAGGGTATTTCGCACCGTCCTATTTTGGATGTTCGTGTTCCTGTTGATCATCATCCTGGCGGTTGTCGCGCAGCGTGGCGGCGCCCGGGAACAGATCAACTACTCCCAATTCATCGTCGACCTGCAGACAAGCAAGGTGAAGTCCATCACGCTCGAAAGCGACGGCCAACGCGTGGTCGGGGTATTCACCAATGGGAGTGCCTTTACAACCACGCTCCCACCGGGCGACGTTTCCGACATACAGTTGGCTCGTCAGCAAGGTGTTTCGGTTACGGTGGATCCGACGCATGCGTCCTGGTACAGCACGCTCCTCACAACGGTTCTACCGCTGCTCATCATTGTGGTCGTGCTGATTTTCTTCATGCAGCAGACACAGGGCGGTGGCAGCCGTGTGATGCAGTTTGGGCGTAGCCGTGCCCGACTGCATACCGATGACCCCAAGCGCCGAATCACCTTTCAGGACGTGGCTGGTATCGAGGAAGTCAAGGAGGAACTGGCGGAGATTGTTGATTTCCTGAAACACCCCAAACGGTACATGTCGTTGGGTGCTCGAATTCCCAAGGGCGTACTGCTCTACGGGCAACCGGGCACAGGGAAGACATTGGTGGCGAAGGCCGTTGCGGGCGAGGCTGGTGTTCCCTTCTTCAGCATCAGTGGATCAGACTTTGTGGAAATGTTTGTGGGGGTCGGTGCCTCACGCGTGCGCGATCTCTTCGACCAGGCCAAGAAGAGTGCGCCTTGCATCGTTTTCATTGACGAGATCGACGCGGTTGGTCGTCAGCGCGGAGCGGGCTACGGTGGCGGGCACGACGAACGCGAACAGACGTTGAACCAACTGCTGGTCGAGATGGATGGGTTTGCTACCAATGAGGGCATCATCATCATCGCGGCCACCAACCGGCCGGATGTTCTGGATCCCGCCTTGTTGCGTCCCGGACGCTTTGATCGACAGATCTCGATCGATCCACCCGACTTGCGTGGACGGGAGGCGATCCTGACCGTTCACTCCCGCGGCAAGCCGTTGGGAGATATCGTGGATCTCTCCGTGATCGCTCGCCGCACGCCCGGGTTTACGGGTGCTGATCTCGAGAACGTGGTCAACGAAGCCGCCCTACTGGCGGCTCGGCGGCGGAAGCGCGTGATCGGTATGGAGGAATTCGAAGAGGCCATCGACCGCATTATCGCGGGCGGGCCACAGAAGAAGAGCAAGGTGATCAGTGAAAAGGAGCGCCCGGTGGTCGCCTATCATGAGGCGGGGCATGCACTCTTGGGTAAGATTCTGGCCCACACCGATCCGCCGCATAAGGTCACGATTATTCCGCAGGGGCCAGCCCTCGGGGTGACCATTTCACTGCCCACGGAAGACCGCTACCTCATCGGTCGCCAGGAGATTCTCGACCGGGTGGTGCAGGCGCTCGGCGGGCGAGCGGCAGAGGATCTGGTGTTTGGCGAGATCACTTCTGGGGCGAGCAACGATCTTGAACATGTGACGAAGATGGTGCGACGGATGATTACCGAGTACGGGATGAGCGATGAGTTGGGACCGATGACGTTTGGCAATCGTCTCGATAACCCGTTTTTGGGGCGTGATTTGTCGCGGGATCGGTCCTTCTCCGAGGAAGTCGCAGCGAACATTGATCGTGAGATCAGTCGTACGGTAACCGAGTGCTATGAGCGTGGACTGAAGCTTTTGCGTGAGAATCGCAATAAGCTCGACGAGATCGCTCAGATGCTGCTCGAGAAGGAGACCATCAGCTCCGACGAGTTGACGGAGATCGTGGACGGTAAGAAGAAGGCGGTCTAAAGCTTAGGAGTGCTCGTCGTTGGGGTCCTGCTCCTGGGGCCGGGGCAGGACCGCAGCGCGGTTCACGACCTCCTCGGTGGCATAGATTGGACTGTGCACTCGTACTGCCAAGGCGATCGCATCGCTCGTGCGGCAATCCACCTCCAGGAGACCACGAGAGGTTTCTAACTCCAGTTGGCTGAAGAATGTGTCGTCGCGCAGATCATGCACGAGCACGCGCTCGAGGGTCCCTCCTAGGCGCCCAATGACGGATGCCATCAGGTCGTGCGTGAAGGGTCGCGGTTGGGGTCCACCCGCAATACCACGAGAGATCGCGATGGCCTCGAAGGGGCCAATGTGAATGGGTACCAACCGGTCTCCGTCGTGTTCCTGGAGGATGACGAAGTATTCATCCGAGCCCTGCAGTTTGCCGACGGTCAATACATCCATGGGGATCATGGCTGTCCTCGCCTCCTTGGCTGTTGTGCTCCACATGCACGCGGGCCTTGGCGCTGTGTCAGGATCTGCAGTCCTCGGAGGGTCAGGAGGGGCTCAACCGTGGTGATTGTCCGGCTGATGGGGGCGATTGCCTCTGCATACCCTCCGGTCGCAACCACTTGTTTCACACCACCCACCTCCTCTTGGATCCGCGCCGCCAATCCATCGATTTGGGCGGCCGTCCCGAACATGATACCCGATTGAACCTGGGCGAAGGAGGTGGACGGAAGGACGGAGGCAGGGACCTCCAGGGGCACAGCCTTGACTTGGGCTGCCTTGCGGAAGAGGGCCCGTGCCGATATGCCAACGCCGGGCGCGATGACGCCCCCGAGGTATCGACCGTCTTCCCGCACCACATCCAGGGTTGTTGCGGTCCCGAGCGAAACCACCATCGTCGCGCCCGCAAACAGGTGCGACGCGGCAAACGCGTTGACAAGTCGGTCGGCGCCGACGGCTGCAGGGTTGTCAACCGTGAGGACCAGATCTGGGATGGTGCGGTGGTTGGCCTCCAACAGCGGAATGCCCAGGTCGTTGATCGCGCAGTCCTCCCAACTCGGGGTGGCATAGGGCACCACCGAGCAGAGCGCGGCCATGTCCAATCTGCCGAAGTCTATGCCGCGTCGACGCAGGAGTTGCTCGAGCGTGATGGACAACTCGTCGGCCGTGCGGGGACGGGTCGATAGGCG
The DNA here is from genome assembly GCA_021791995.1 of Bacillota bacterium. GTDB lineage: Bacteria > Bacillota > Sulfobacillia > RBS10-35 > JAJYVN01 > JAJYVN01. The sequence continues at coordinate 4,041 of JAJYVN010000056.1, read as the reverse complement.
CCATAGGCCGACCAGGTTTGCCGCCTCGAACACGGCGACCTTGGTGGTGGAATTCCCGACGTCAACCGCGAGGACCATGGGCGTTCCTCTCCGCTCTCCGGGTCGAGCGAGCACCTGTCGCCATGAGCGTGACCACGGCCTCGGCTCGCCGCTCCGCAGGGATCGGGGTGATCTGAGCACCCGTCGCCACCGCGGGTGATCGATGAGAATATCATAGTCGGGCTTTGTGCGGTTCACCATAGGCAACTCCTGGTGGTACATCGGTGCGCCTGCCTATGCTGGCTTGCGCCAGGCATCATGCCCTCATTGGGCTGAGCGAAGATGCTCGACGTCGCCTGCCAATACGACTTGCGTGTCTGTACCGACTCGGACCAGCAGTGCCCCATCCTCCGTTACATCCAAGGCGTGGCCTTCGATCACGCCATGGATGGTATGAACGCGAACGAGTTGTCCTAACGTTACGCAGCGATCGCGCCAGGCGGACAGGATTTCAGGCCACTTGCCCTCGGTATAGAGGGCGTAATCGGTATCCAGGCGGTCCAACACGGCGCGCGCTACGTCGGCACGGGTGACCGGATGCGCCGCCTGCTCTATCACGGCCACGGCGGGGACCCCGTCGGGCGCGGACAGAACATTGATGCCCACGCCCGCCACGATGAACTCTACGCGGTCCTCTCTGCCAGCCAGTTCCAAGAGGATGCCTGCCACCTTGCTGTCCGCGAGGAGGATGTCGTTGGGCCACTTGATGTGCGGTGCGAGACCCGCAGATTCTTCCAGGGCTTCGCTCACGGCAACCGCCGTCAGCAGCGTGAATCGGGTGGCGGCGGCCGGCGGAATGTCGGGACGCAACACGACTGACAGGTAGACCCCGCCGGGTGGAGAGAGAAAGCCGCGGCCGTTCCGACCTCGCCCCTTGGTTTGTTCTTCCGCCAGCACAACAGTCCCTTCGCTCGATCCCTCGAGGGCCAATTGGCGGGCGGTGGCATTGGTGGAGTCAACGCTGCGGAGGACATGGATCACGCGGCCGATCGTGCGTGGCGCATGCCCTGCAAGGCTTTCCAGAGAGAGAACATCGCCCTCGGTTTGCAGGCAATAGCCGCTTCCGGCCGTGCCGTGGATGGAGTAGCCGTCTTGGCGCAATCGCTGGATGTGCTTCCACACGGCGGCCCGACTGACGCCGAGGTCTTCAGCCAATCGCTGTCCCGAGACCCCTGCTGGTGCATTCCGCAAGGCCTGCAAGAGACGGGAGCGGGTGGCCCCGCGAGGCGGTGCAGTGCCGGGCTGCACGGGTCCGGGTGTCGGCGGCACATGCCCGAGCAGTGGGAGGGGACCCCATTCACGCAGCCCTTGACCCTCCTCAGCAGCACGACGGGAGGCCAGATCCGAGACGAGTCCGTGCCCAGGAAGTTCGAGATGGGGAGCGAGCATCGCCAGGGGAACCAGTGCAAATGCTCGCTCGTGCAGGCGCGGATGGGGTAGTGTCAGCTGTGGTGTCCGCATCACGGCATCGCCATACACCAGGATGTCGATATCGATGGTTCGTGGGCCCCAATGGCGCAGACGCCGTCGTCCCATCACGGTTTCGATGCGCCGAGCGCAGGCGAGGATCTCCGTTGGTGACCACTCTGTTTCGATGGCGACAACGCAGTTGAGGAACCAATCCTGATCCCTCCGCCCCTGCGGTTCGGTCTCAAAGATGCTGGACGCGGTGACCGGTGGCAGTCCAGCGGCTGATAGCCGCTCGACCGCTTCGGTGAGCATGTTCGCTCGATTTCCCAGGTTACTGCCGAGGCTCAGGTAGGCGCGCACGTCTTCATCGCCCTCCTACCGGCATTCATCGGACCCGCGAAAAGGCCAAGCGCACCCCAACGTCCTCGAAGGGCATCCCTACGGGTGCTTCTGGCTTATGCACAACGACCTCTCCCGAGCGGATGCCGGGAAAGGTCTGCACGAGTCGTCGCGCAATCTCTGCGCATAACGTCTCGATAAGAATTCGATGCGGGCCTCCGATTACCTCGGCCACGATCTTGGCCGCCGCAGCATAATCCACTGTCTGGGAGAGCTCATCGGTCGTGGCCGCATGCCAGACATCGCACTCCAGCGAGAGATCAACAATGAACGGCTGGCTTTGTCCCCGTTCCTTCGGCAGGGCACCATGCATACCGTGAACCCTCAGGCCTCGGAGGTCGATGCGCCCGTCCCAGGAAAACTCAGGCGGTACCGCAAACTGGGCGTCTGCCAACGCTAACCCCCTCCAACGTCGCTTCGGGCAGTCGGCCCGAACGGACGCTATAGGCAGTATAGCAAGGGGAAGGGGTGGGGGTTGGAGCGATCCAGGCAAGCGCGGGCTCCTGTGGATCATTCCCGGCCGGGGTGGCGCATTCCCGATCCGGATGGACACGAGGTGGGCTTCCAAGCGAGGACCGCCGTTCTCCCCGTACGGAACCCAAAGCGGTCACCCAAGCACATCCTCATTCTGGACGGATGTAAAAGTCCGGAGCTGCCTGCACGGGCGGACGGTCCCGGGCCCCATCCCTTCGATGCCCCTTCGTTCGGTCACGGCATTGCTCACGCATGCCCGCGTCTGCTCCGGCCGTCCTTCCGATTCAATCCCGTCGATTTGGCTGCTCGCCGATACGGTGGGCTGTATGGACTCTCACGGGCAGCAGAAAGATCCCATGCTATGGGGACGGGCCGGGACCAGGTCACACCTCCCCCACTGCGTCCGCGAGGAGACGCGCGACTTCGGGGCGGGTGAACTCCGGGGGCGGGGTCTCGCCCCCGCGCAGCATGACTCGCACCGTGGTGCCAGACAGGCTGACGCGGTCCGTTTCCGGATGCGGGCACGTCTTTGCCGTGGCCATGCTGCCACAGCGGGTGCAGTAGAATGCGTTGTCGAAGGCCAGTGGTGTGATGCCGATCTCGCGGGCGTGCTTGCACACGAGGCGTTGCGCGTCACAGGGTCCATAGAACGCTCCGACGCCGGCGTGGTCGCGGCCAACAATGAAGTGCGTGCACCCGTAGTTCTTCCGGCAAATCGCATGGAAGACTGCCTCTCGCGGCCCGGCATAGCGCATGGCTGCGGGGAACACCGCCAGCAGGACGCGATCGTGGGGATAGTAGTGCTCGAAGAGGACCTCGTAGGAGCGGATGCGTATTGCCGCGGGGAGATCGTCGGACTTCGTCTGACCCACCAGTGGATGCAGTAGCAGGCCGTCGACGATCTCCAGGGCGCATTTTTGGATGTATTCATGGGCGCGATGCACCGGGTTGCGTGTCTGGAAGCCGGCAACCGTCTCCCAGCCCAGCGCCTCAAAGCGAGCACGCGTCTCGCGGGGAGTCAGATGATATGTCGCAAAGGCAGGGGGAGGCAGACGGAAGACCTGTACCGTTCCACCGACCGCCACAGGTGGCTCGGCAAGGGTTGCCGCAACCCTGGGATGGGCGGGGTCCGTCGTGCCATAGATGGCCTGCGACTCCCTCCGCAGATCACGTGCGTACACGTCTTCCACCGTGAGTAGCCCCAGCCGTGCTCCATCGGGTGCCTGGAGGGCCACCTCCTGTCCGTCTCGCAGCGACTTGGCCTGTGCGGGATCGGCGGGCAAGACAATGGGCAAAGGCCAGATCACCTCACCATACGCGCATCCGAGGTGCATCCCATCCAGGACGGCATGGTAGTCAGCGCGTCCGAGAAATCCCGTCAACGGACTCATGGCGCCGATGGCGATCATCTCCATGTCGGAGACCCCACGGACGCTTAGGCCGAAGTTTGGTGCCCCAGAGCGCGGGAATGCTTGCGGCCCAAGGGGTGCGGTTAGATCAGGCCATCTTGTTCTGTCTACGGGATCGTAGGAGGTCGACGCCGACCCGCTTGAGCACCTCCGTTTGGAACGGTGTGGGTGTCGTGATGACGTTGAAGGTCGGCGCCTCCGGTGGGTTGGGGACGCGCATGGTGTTGGAGGCGATCGTCCCGAGGTTGGCGAGCAATGTCACAAAGCTGTGCACCGGCCAGCCCTCGACCGTCTGCTTGGTCAATGCCTT
>JAJYVN010000055.1:10120-12747 GCA_021791995.1 Bacillota bacterium | reverse complement strand
CGGGTGCCCGAGCGTTCGCCGCGCCCGGTCAGTCTTTTTGCCGCACTCTTGGCGTCCACCCTTGCGGTCGTATGGCTCTTCCATTATTCGGGCTCGGCCCTCACCTTGGCGAGTCAGTATGTACGAGCCCTCGGGCCGTCCAACCTTGACTTCAAAGCACAAACTCTGACGCTCCAACGCGCCGCGTTACGGACCGCAGACGTGCTGCCCGTGTACGGCACCTCTGAGCTCTACTGCTGCGCAGGCAGCTTCAATGCAGGCACATTCTTTCAAGACGCGCCGACTGGTTTTTCCGTTTTCAACGTCGGGTATCCAGTCACCGAAGATCTCTTCTGGGCCGAGACCTTTGGCGCACTGGGGAACGCGCTACGCGGCCACAAGGTGGTCGTATCCGACTCCCCATGGTTCACGTCACCCTCCGGCATCAGTACACCCGCCTATGCCCACACCTACTCGCCGGAGATTGCCGCCGTCTTCACCTTCGATGCTCCCGAACCGCTGGCGCTACGCGCCGCCGTCGCTCGGCGGATGGTGGATTTCCCCACCACGTTGACAGGCCAACCCGTCGTAAGGGCCGCACTGCTCGACCTGTCCCGGGGAGGGATCTGGGGGTATGGGGCCTACCTTCTCCTCGACCCAGTGGGCCGCCTGATCGCCTGGTCCGACGAGCTGGGTGATGCGCGGGAAACCATCGCAACCCTGCATACGCTCACCCACCCCAAAGGAAAAAAGGCGCGGGCGCTCTCTCCCGCTGTCCCGGTCACCCCACGCTCCATCAACTGGAACACGGAGTTGCAGTTGGCCACCGCGCAGGCACGATCCGCGACGGCGAGTAACCCCTTCGGCGTCGCGTCATCACAGTGGACACACTGCGATGACCTCGGCCCGGTCTCCGGCGACCTGTGCAAGAAGGCCCTCCAGCTCTACACCACAGGGCGCAATAACCACGCGGGCCAGATTGATCCCGTACCCAGCACATGGGTAACGCAGGTGGACACATGCGCCTGCTGGACCGATCTCAACCTGGAGTTTGAGACGCTGCGTGCGGTGGGGGCCGAGCCGCTCGCATGGCTCCAGCCGCTCCAGGGAGCCCTGGATGATGACACGCCATACTCTGCTGCCGCCCGCCGTGTCCTCTATGATCGCTACCTCGCCATCGCCCAGGCGGATGGCATCCCGGCGACCACCTTCGAGCAACAGGACACCGATCCGCTGTTTGAAAACTCATTCGGCCACTTCAGCCAAAGGGGATGGGTCTATGCGGACCGCCTCCTGGATCTCTTCTGGCATAACGACCTTTCGGCCGTTACACCGCATCTGGCAACCGAGGCCACCGGCGCGCTCTTTGCGCCCGCGCTCAACTGCCCCAAGCCCGCCTGGTGCCAGGGCGTGGACAATGTGCCACCGCTCACGGGGGAACTCAGAAACCTGCCCACCGGCATGCCACCGCTGTGGCAGTCGACCTGAGGTAAGGCGCGTGCTGGTTCTTGCCCACGTCGCTCGTGCGTAGATCCAACAAGGAGAGATCGCGAAGCAACGCGAATTCTGTGCCTACATCCCAAACATCAGGAGGCGTTGAGCGTGGCAGATGTGGCCACAGAGGTGTTAGACATCCTTGAGGGGGTCGCGCAGAGTCGCGAGGTGCGCCGGAACATGGATCTCCCCCTTTATCAGAGTGGGCTCCTGGACTCGCTCGCCACCGTGACGCTGATGGCGGCCTTTGCAGAGCGTTTTGGACTCGAGATCTCTCCTGCGGAGTTCGATCAGGAGCGATGGGCAACGCCCACCAAATTGATTGCGGACATCCGGGAGCGCCTTGCGGTCTGAACGGAGGAGGATAGGGCGATGCGGCAGCGAGACTTTGGCCTTGTGGCGGGAGAGTGGGTCCAGCGAACTGGATCGCGCATTTGGCGGGTCGATGCGGTGCGGGGCGTTGTGCTGCTCCTCTACTACCTGGCCCTCATCTTTGTGCTGATCCGCATTTACGGCACCGGTGCCAGCTATACCCCGCCCCCGTACATCTATCAGGGCTTTTAGTGGCAGCCCGTGGAGGGTCACCGTGGGAGACCTTGGTCCGCTGCGTTTGCTCGATCGGATTCTGCGCAACGCCGAGGCATACGGCGACCGTACCGCCCATGACACCGTGGGAGGGCGCATGTCGTATGCAACGCTTGTGGCCACAGCGTTGCGCTTCGCCGGGGCACTCCGCTCCGGTACCGGACCGGTCCTGGTGTACGGGCACAAGGAATCCGGCATGCTGGTAGGATTTCTGGGCTGCCTTGCGGCGGGTCGCCCCTATGTACCGATGGACGTTTCCATTCCGCTCGGCCGCATCGAGCGCATCGCACATATCTCCGGGGCAACGGCGGTCCATTTCGCTCGGCCGGCACCCGCAGAGATTCAGCAGTGCCTCCGAAACCTTGGGATCATCGAGGTCGGTGTACCCGAAGCCGGCGCAGCCGAATACCTAGCTCGCGAAGACCCCGATCGCATCGCATACATCATCTTCACCTCAGGGAGCACTGGCGATCCCAAGGGTGTACCCGTGCGCATGGGGTCTCTGGCACACTTCGTTCACTGGCTCTCCACCGAGCAACGGCTCGTTCCGGGAAGGGAGACGGTGCTCA
>JAJYVN010000055.1:0-10110 GCA_021791995.1 Bacillota bacterium | reverse complement strand
CCTTCTCCTTCGACCTTTCGGTAATGGACCTGTACCTCAGTCTGACGAGCGGCGGCACCCTCCTCTCGCTGACGGCGGACCTCATCGCGCGACCGCGAGACCTCTTTGCGCGGCTCTACGAATCCGATCTGACGGTCTGGGTTTCTACGCCGTCCTTCGTTCGCTTCTGCCTGGCGGATCCGGCGTTTGGCGAGCTGTCACTGCCCAACCTGAAGCGCCTGGTGTTCTGTGGAGAGACGCTGTCGGTCGCGACCGCACGGGCGCTCTTGGAGCGTTTCCCCAAAGCGGAGATCTGGAACACATACGGTCCCACAGAAACCACCGTTGCCGTCACGAGCCTACGTATTGACGAAACAATCTGCGCCAAGGGAGCGGTGCTGCCCGTGGGATATCCCGCCGAAGGAATGCGCGTTTGGGCCGTGGGGGAGGACGGATATCCGGTCGCCGGTGGAGAGGTGGGCGAATTGGTTATCGCGGGCCCCCAGCTCAGTCCAGGGTACCTGCGTCGAACGGATGGGCCCACCGGCTTTGGTCCGCTGCCCAACCCCGGTGGGGGCAGCGTCTTCGCCTACCGCACAGGCGACCGCGGCCACGTGACAGGTGGTTTGGTGTATTGCGAGGGGCGGGTGGACCGACAGGTCAAGCTGCACGGCTACCGGCTGGAGCTTGACGAGATCGAGCACCATATTCGCGCCCTGCCGGACGTCACCGATGCCGCCGTTCTGCCCATGTTGCGCGATGGCACCGCCGACTATCTGGCGGCCTTCGTCGGCCACCCGAACTACGGGGACGAGCCGGAGGAGGACTTCGCACGCGCCCAGGCGATCCGCCAATGCCTTAGCTCAGATCTCCCAGCCTACGCCATTCCGCGCGTCTTCCGTTTCGTCTCCGCGTTGCCCCTTACCGCCAACGGCAAGGTAGATCGCGGTCGCCTCGCGAGGTGGCTCCCCTGACACCCTACGTGGATTTCCTCTACTTCGCGCTTTTGCTCTATCCGACCATCCCCGCCGTGATTCTGGGCCTCAGTCGGCGGCTCGGGATCTGGTATGTGCTCTTAGCAACGGCTGGTATGATCTGGTTGCAGTATGATAACCCGTTCGGACGCACCGTCAGCGGCCCCATCCCCGGCGCCTATCCGTTACCCGGCGCCAAGGTGTATGAACCCATCCGGCATACGCTGTGGCAGAGTCTGGTCGCGTTCCAGCACGTGGCCCCGCAACTAGTGTATTTGCTCGTCTACACGGCCTTCGAACTGCTCCTGATGCTTGGCTTCGCGGCCCTCCGCAAGCGATCCAAGAAGCCGCTACCCTACTACATCGCCGTAATCGCCGCCTTTGTACCCCTCGGGATCGTGAAGTTCTATCCCCTCTACATGCACCTTCTGCCGCACTTTCTCAACGGACCGAGCGCCGCCAAGGTCGCCCAGGCCGAGGGTCTCGTGCCGTCCTCTACGACACCGGGCCTTTTGGTCCCAGGACTCGTCGACACCGTTGGGTTTGTTGGTATCTCCTACATCACGTTCCGCGCCGTGGATGTGCTGATCAACTTGCAGGACGGCCTCATTGAGCGGCCTGGCATCGGTCTTTGGCTCTCGTTTGTACTCTTCTTTCCCACCATTAGCGCCGGCCCGATCGACCGAATTCGACGTTTCACCTCCGACTGGAAGCAGCGGAGGACGCGCGCGCAGTATATCGCGGACATGGATGCCGGCATCTACCGCATCGCGCAGGGATTTCTCTATAAGTTCGTCATCGCCTTTTGGATTTGGCAACTGTGGTTACAGCCCGCCAGTCGTACCCCTGGTCTCCATGGCATGCTCTCCTACATGTATGGCTACACCTTCTATCTCTTCTTCGACTTTGCCGGCTACTCTGCATTCGCCATCGGCGTGAGCAACTTCTTCGGTGTCCACACACCGGAAAACTTCCATGCGCCGTTTCTGGCCCGGAACTTCAAAGACTTCTGGAACCGCTGGTTCATCACCCTCTCCTGGTGGCTCCGCGACCATGTGTACATGCGCTTCGTGTTGAACGCTACCAAGCGCAAGTGGTTCAAGAATAAGTATGTCACCAGCTACATCGGCTACCTCCTGACCATGGGCCTGATGGGACTCTGGCATGGACCCCAGGCCAACTACCTCGTCTATGGCTTCTATCAAGGGATCATGCTGATCGCCTCGGACTTTCTGGCGCGATGGAACCAACGACGCAATCTCCTCCCGGACAACACCCTGACCCGAGCCGGCAGCATCTTCTTGACGTTCAACCTGGTCGCCTTCGGTATGCTTATCTTCTCGGGCCACCTCTTCACCTAATTCCGCCTGGAGGTGGCCCCAGGCCCTCGGGCGAATCCTTCCACGGAAGTGGGAGGTGGGTCCCTTGCGTAGCGCAATGGGGGCAGGGCAAGGGAACCAGACCAGCACACCCCCGCTCGGTCGCTTCGTTTTGACGTGGCCCCGAGCCATTCTCCTCTTTGGCGTAGCCTTACTGTTACTCGGTGGGCGGGCGGCGGGCTTTTGGATCATCGTCCTTTTGGGTATCTGGTACGTTGCAAGCCGCACGGTCCTCTCCGCCACCCACAGCACTGTGGTTTCCTTCCACTTCCCCTCCCACGGGAGCCACATCTTCTGCGGTCGCGGCACAACCCTGGAGGTTATGCTCGAAAATCGCGGTCGGTGGCCCGTCCCCTGGCTGTCCATTCAAGCACGCCTCCCAGAGGGGGTCAGCGGGAGCTTCCGCCGGGTCCTGACCCTCGGGCCAAGGCGGCGGCGGCGCTTCGTCTTCCGGATTGAAGCCTTCAGCCGTGGCGTCTACCGACTGGGCGAAGCGAATGTGGAACTGGGAGATTGGTTCGGACTGGGCCTCGAAAAGGCAAACCTCGCCCCCACTGCCCGACTGGTGGTGTATCCGCCTCTCCCCACCCTTCCGGAGCAACACCCGCGGCGCAAACTGCCGACGGGCCCGACCCGAGATCCCATCAGCCCCTTTCCGGACGACATCCCTCAGGGCCTCCGCCCGTATGTTCAGGGGGACCAACCTCGGCACATCGACTGGAAGGCGACCGCACGGCGAGGGGAACTGGTGACGCGCGAGTTCCCTCGCATCCGCTCCAGCGCCAGTTGGATCTTTCTCGATCTCGATACCGACGACTGGGATCCCCAGTCCCGCGCCGAACTAACCGAATCCGCCATCCAGGTTACCGCGTCGCTCTTATGGAAAGAGCGGCAGGCGGGGCGGTCGGCGGGGCTGTCCGCCTGGGGGACGCAGGTGGAACACGACGTGCACGGCATTGAGACGGTTCGTGAAGCCACGTGGCTGCGCGTGCCGCCGCGGGCCGATAACCGACAGACCGTCGCCGCCTTGGAGCTACTGGCGGGAATCCGCCCGGCCCGAGACGGTGCCTTTCTTGCCCACCTACAGCAGGACTCCCTCCGGCTACCCTGGGGAGCACGCATCGTCTGTGTCGTGCCGCGCGACACCCCTGCGCTCTGGGTCCTCGCCACGACCGCGATGCTCCATGGGCATCCCGTGACGCTCCTGTGCATGGAACGGCGCATGGGACCACCCGAAGGGTTCACCGGGCAGACGAAGCCCGAGATCATGGAGGTGTTCACCCGTGGCGGGATCTCCTTCCGTTGAGGCCCCCACCAACACCACATGGGTGGTCCCGGCGCTCAGCGGACTTGTGCTCGGTCCCATGCTGGTGGCGTGGCTCGCTTGGACGCACCTGCGCCCTGGAACCCAACCCGAGATCGTCCTGTTTCTGGTGTTTTGCCTGGGGCTCGCCCTGACGGACTTCTCCCTTGCTGCGTCCTTTGCCCTCTCCCCCAGCAATCGCCCGGGCTGGTGGCGCCCCAGTGTTCTGGGCGCCGTCATCGTGCTCGGACTCGTGGGCGTTCTGACCGCAGCCCACCATCACGAATTGTTGATCAGCCTAGGGGTTTTGACACTGCTTCTGGCCTGGAACGCGCGGCTTGCCGAGACACTCGGATCGCAACTGGCCGCCGGAGGGGCGCTCTCGGCCAGCCGACCGAGTGGAGACACCAGCGCGACATCACCCGAGTGTACGCGGATCGTGCTCGAGACATGGGTGCTTACGGGAACCGCCACCTTCTTGGTCGGCCATGTGTCATGGCTGGGTGTGCTTTCCACTGCGCTCACCGGATTCTGCGGCGTGGTCGTGGTCGCGGGGGCCAAGCTGACAGCCCTTCGCGTCGACGCACGCCGAGACGGGTTCGAGTGGGCAACCACGGACGCCCAGGCCATGTGGGGACATGTGGCTTCTCTAGCATTCCTCGCGGTTGTGTTGGGCGCCATCTTCCCTGCCGCAATGCCTCCCGTCTTCTCGCTACGCTTCCTTCGCCTCTTCGGGAAGCTGGGGGCCTGGATCTTCCGCATCACAGCCCCGACCGCACCGAAGGCCGTGGTCAAACGGCCACCCGTCTCGCATACGCATCCCACATCGGTCAGCACCACACCCCACCGAACCGCGCCCCCCCCGGTGGTCAGCCACGTCCGCTCGAACGTGCATACCCTCCGCACACCGCACTGGCTCCACACCGTGCTTGCGTTTCTGGCTGCGGGCGGCGTTCAGAAGGTCCTCACCATCCTGGCCCTGGTTGGACTGCCTGCCCTGATCATCTATATCTTTGTTGCCTATCTGCGGGAAACGGACGGAGGGGTCAACGGTGCCCTTCAGCGTCTCTGGGCCCAGATCCGCCGGATCTTTGGCTTCTGGCAGTTCTTCCGCAGCACATCCCGGCTCGGTGAACCGCTCGAGGCCGAGGCGACAAACCGCTCCCACGCACGGCGCCCCGGACCGATCGCGTCGGTCCGCATGGCTTGGGCCGCCATGCTGGATCCCCGGCGCGCCGTGCGTGCCGCCTATCGCGAGTTTCTCCACGGCGCAGGGGATGCCGGTCACCCCATCCGCACCGGTCAGACCCCGGCAACCTTTGAGGCCTCCCTCTCCCCCGTCCTCTCCGGAGAGCACGACGCCGCCGGAGAGCTCACCCGGGCCTATGAGGTCGCTCGTTACTCCGATCATCCCGTCGCCCTGGCCCTGGTGCCACGACTGCGCATCGCACTGGTGCGCACCATTGCCGCGCTTCGCGGCGCACCGCCACCACCGCCCGACGAGCGGACCCGGCACATCGTACGGCGCCCCCAATGAAGTGGGTGGATTCTACCAAAGCAAGCAGGGATTCGCTCTACCCCGACGAAACGATGCGTCATGCCAGACGCCACCGTTGATCTCTTTGCATCCCTGCCGATTCCGGTCTGCCTCACGGACTGCGATGGGTTGCTTGTGGCCATGAATCCCCGTGCTCTGGCGTTTTGGAACCTTACGCCGGATGCCGTGGTCGGACGCCGCGCGGTAGACGTCTTGGGCGTTGTCCCGGAAGGCGCATCGGATCCGTGGCGCTATTTCTCGCGCAATCGGCAAGCGATGAGCCTCTTCTGTCAGGTTCGCACCCCCGATGATCAACTCCATCGCGTCTCCATTTTTACAACCCCCCTGGATGGGCAGGCCCCCCCGCGGAACGTCCTCTTCATCCTGAGCCGGGAGTTGCAGGAGTCGCTGATGGGCATCCCAGACTGGGCCCTGCGCGATCCGGTAACGGGATTGGGCAATCGCCATACGTGGGAACGTCAAGCCGAGCTCTGGCAGGAGCGGTCGGGATGCGTCGTCTTTCTCGACCTGGATGACTTGAAGGAGGTCAACGACCTCCACGGACACATCGCCGGAGATCGGATCCTGGCCGCGATTGGCCGTCTGCTGTTGTCCCTCGCCCCTCCGGACGCCCACACCGTGCGGTATGGTGGGGACGAGTTTGTGGTGCTTTTGCCGAACCCTGATTTGGCTACCGCGGAGGCGTGGGCGGAAGGGGTGGTCCGCCAGGCGGCCCAGGCGGGAGAGTCAGCCGATTGGCCCATCGTCCCCCGTCTCAGCCACGGCGTTGCAGCCTTCGGACCAGGGGAACTGCCCCAAGCCGTCCGCTTGGCGGATGACCTTCTCTATCAGCGCAAGGGGGTGCTGCTCACCGCGGAGAGCGGCGGGCGAATCATCCTCACCCGCCAGGGCCGAGCAGCGATCCGCCGCCCTGGGGATCCGCGGGGACAGTCGATGGCAGGTGTTTTCGGCGCCTCCTTCGGACCCGATTTTGATCAGTACGTGCGCGCACAGTATGCGAGGGCCGTGGAGCAAGCCCGGGAATTTGTGGCCTTCGTGGATCCCCCCCGGGGCGGTGCCGTCATTGAGGTCGGCGCAGGATCCGGCCGAATCACCTTTGACGGGGGACTCGCCGACCGCATTGGGCGCCGGGGGCAACTGATTGTGACCGACCCCTCCCGGGCGCAACTCCAAGGCCTTCGGCGGCGGGCGGAGGAACAGGGCTGCGACTGGATCTGCTATTTGCAGGCACCGGCGGAAGAGTTGCCGATGGCATCCGGCACCGTCGACCTCGTGCTCGGCGCCCTGTTCCTACAGTTCACCGATCCAGAGCGCGCCCTCCGTGAAATGGCGCGTGTCATCCGCCCCGGCGGCCGGATCGCGTTTTTGACCGGCCTTGCCTTTCCCTTTCCCCCCGCTTGGACGGAGATCGCGGCCCCCATCCGGCAGGAGCTCGAGGCACATGGCCTGCCCCAGCGCACCATCTTCCCGACCGAGCGAGAAATCCGAGCTCACGTGGCGGCTAGTAGCTTGCGCATCGCACGCGAAACGATCCAAACCGAGTACATTGACTTCCCCTCTGCCGATATTGCCGAAGCCTTCTGGCACCAGAATGGCCTGGTACCGCTCCTCCTCCAGGGGGTGCCCACCTACCGCCACCGCAGCGTTCAGGAGGCATTCGACAGCCGCCTACGCACGGTGTTTGCCCGCACGGAACCAGAAGAACGCCGGTTGATCTTGCAGGGGCTCACGTTGGTTGCGGAAAAACCCGGCTAGTGGTTGGGATCCTTTCCGGCGCAGCTGACCCAGGTGCCAAGGAACGCCTCGCGGTGCGCATGAGCGAGCTTGCATTCGTTCGGATTCCGGTTCAAAAGCCCCAAGAGGCGTAGCCTATGTCCGTTCGTCTCGGGCAGCCGGGTCAGTCTCGCCCGTCACGGCCGCCACCACCCGTCGCCAGGCACCGGCGACCTCTGGGGAACGCGTCCCCGTCCAGGTATAGTCATAGCTGGCAATGAGGGCCTCCACATCCCTTGCCACATCGGCCAGGCATCGCTCCTCCACACGGTCGAGGACCGCTCGCTGACCACGCACCAGACGCCGACAGGTGATGAAGTGCGGCCAACAGAAGCCCTCGGAGGCCTCCCATTCCGCCTGTAACCGGCCGGCGTCCAGGGCATGCGCAAAGACCTCGGTGGCACGCCGCGTCGACTCCGATTCCACTTGGCACAGGAGACAATCCTGGGCAAGCGGCAGAGCACGCGGTCCACCGCGCTCTGTGAACGAACGCAGCCGTTGCCGCAAAAGGTCTCCATAGAGGATGGCCGTCCCCAGCGCCTGCTTGCGGTCGAGGAGTGCGCGGACATGGCGCAGGCAGAAGCCGCCGCCTTTCCGCAGACGGTCCCGCAGTCCCACATCATTGATGTTCTCATACACCAAATCCTCCAGAAAGCGCCGTCGGCTCTGCCCGACGCACGAACAGATCGCGCAACCCGGTTGGCCCAAATACCCGCGCAAATCGGCAAAGGTTGCCGTCGTCTCCCAGGTCGCTTTGGCCACCGACCATCGCCTCCCAACAACAAAAACGGCTCCCGGCCACGTGCCAGGAGCCATCAGCATTGCTGCGGTTCGGACGGCATGTGCCGTCCCGGCGGTCTCCATCGCCATCTGTACTATACCGGAGGGAAAGCAGTGGGGAAAGCCGGAAAGCTCACGTTCGGGCCACCAACACGACACCGACCAAAATAACGGCCATACCGCAGAGGCGCAGGGGCAAAAGGCGCTCACCAAACAGGGCGGCTCCCGCCAGCGCGACGATGATAAAGCCGATCCCAGTCATGAGCGGGTATGCGACGGCGAGGGGGAAGCGGGTCAAGGCATAGGTATATCCAGCAAGGGCTACACCAAAGCTCAGCACCCCGAGCAAGAGGTATGGATCGGAGATCACATGGCGGAGCAGCCCGGGCCCTGGAGTCGAGGTAAGGCGACGCGCCCCAGCCTTCATCAAGACATTGGCAAGGGCGTTAAAGGCGATGCCAAAACAGAGACTGATCCAAGGCATGCAGGCGGTGCCCCCCGTCAGAAGTTCAGTCGCGCCATGATGCCGGCGGGCAATGCCCGGATCACCAGCATGATCGGACCCCAAAACCACGGAACGTAGATGACGTCTTTCCCCCGGTGCACCGCATCATACACCGCGTGCGCCACGTCCTCTGGCTGTGCCAGCAATGGCAGCTTACCACGGGAGAAGGTCATCCGTGTATCGACAAAACCCGGTTTGACGGTGACAACCCGCACACCGCGCGGCCGCAAGCGGGCGCGTAGCCCCTCTAGAAAGACGGTCAGCCCGGCCTTCGATGCCCCATACACGTAATTGCTGCGCCGACCACGATCCCCGGCAACCGAGGAGATGACCACCAGCGTCCCTGTACCACGGCGGGCGAAGTATGGGGCGATGGTGTGCAAGATGGAGGCACAAGCGACCAGGTTCACCTCGAGCACACGGCGGCACTCCTCGGTATCCCGTTCCGTATCCTCCTGCTCCCCGCTCGTCCCCACTGCCAGGATCACCCCGTCCAGATCACCGTCGGCAAGTGCCGACTGCCAGAACGCCTCGTGGGTGCCATAGTCTAGAGCATCAAAGGCAAGGGCTCGGACGGGACGGCCGTAACGGATGCCGGCATCGGATGCCAACCGCTGCAGTTCAGTCTCGTCTCGTCCCGCGAACAGTAGGTCGGCACCCTCCCGTTCGGCCCACTCCCCCGCGAGCGCACGCGCAATCGCCGAGGTGGCACCGAGAACCAGGTAGCGGCTCACGCGCCATCCCCCCCCATCCCGAGGCGGTGCGACATGGCAGAACCCACTCGTCCACTGGGATCCACCGCCGCCTTCACCCGAAGCAGCTCGCCCAACCGCGGATACATCGGGGCCAAAAGCTCGCGGCGCAGGGTGGCGTCCTTGGCCAGGTAGATCGAACCCCCATGGTGCAGCACCCGCTGGTGAAGACGGTCCATAAAGGCGTGCAGATCCCGCGTCACCGGAATGTCGACCGCCAGAGTCCACCCGGGTCGAGGGAAGGACAGCATGCCCCCACTCGCTGGACCCATGCGTTTGAGGACTGCCAGAAAGGAAGGTTTGTGTCCCTGGCGCAGGGTGAGGAGCATATCGACCAAGCCCTTGGATCCCTCCTCTTCGGGGAACACCGCTTGGCACTGCACAAACCCCGTCCGCCCATAGATGCGAGTCCAGTTCTCGACCGCATCCAAGGGGTAGAAGAAGCGCTCGTAGTCGGTTACCACCCGACGCGTGGGGTGGACTGCGTAGTACAGGGCATTGAAGGCAGAGACCGTCAGGGGATTGACCAGATTCCCGGGAAGCGGGACCGGAACCGCGCGGGGTTTGTGGAGTTCGGGATGAAACGGGTGCACCGCAGCACGGTGCGGCAACTCCTCGGCGGGGGTGTGGTCGGCATTCATCAGGACAGCCCGTCCCGCATGCCTACCCCGGGTCAGACAGTCGAGCCATGCGACGGAATACCGCGAGGAGGCATCCGTGGAGGAGAAGAGGTCAATCGTCTCATCGAGGTTGGCCGACCGAAGATACTGCACCGTCAGGTAGGCACTCGGCACCCGTCGGAGCCGCAGGCGTGCCTCCAGAATGATTCCGGTCAGGCCCATGCCCCCCACCGTGGCCCAAAACAGATCGGGATTCTCTCCTCGTGAGCAGACCTTGCGTTCTCCGGAAGGCAGAAGGAGCGTGAAGTCGACCACAAAGCGGGCAAAGGAACCATCGATGTGGTGGTTTTTGCCGTGGACGTCATTCGCGATGGCACCGCCCACCGTCACGAACTTGGTCCCCGGCGTCACCGGTGGAAAAAGACCGCGCGGTAAGAGGTGACGTATGATCTCGGCGAGCGTCACGCCGGCCTCGCACCGCAACACC
>JAJYVN010000054.1 GCA_021791995.1 Bacillota bacterium | reverse complement strand
CGACTCCGCTTCTGACCCCAGTTCCTGATAGGTAGGGCAGACCGGTAGACAAAAACCACAATGTACACAGACATCCAGTTGGTGGGCAACCGACTCGGGCAGGAATAACGCAGGCGCCGTTTGCGGAGCAGCCTGACGACGCGACGAGGAAGCAGGCGCTCCATGGCAATTCTGGGTGGTATCCTCCATACGAAATCGCGGTGCGGGGACTGCCGTTTTCGGCGGCAGGGAAGCGCCACTCCCTCCTTGCATCCACCATCTACGCCCTACCACCAACCGAGCGCCCACAGGTGGGCTCATATGTCACCTGGCGCACGCCGCGAGGCGTCCCCTGGGACCCAGAACCGCCTGGGCGCGCCTACCGGCAACGCGAAACGCTCCAAGCCCTCCCCACTCCCCGCCCCCAAATATTCGAGATCGGAGTCTGACCCGGCAGGAAGGATGAGCTCTCCATCAATATCAACGCGCGCAGTGATCTCCACACGGTGACCGTCTCGTTCTGCCCACGCCTGGAACTGGATGGGGCCGCGCACCGTATGCGCCACGATTCGCAGATCGGGGAGGTCCCCCAACTGCGGCTCCGCGACCCAAGAGGAGAAACCAGGCGCCGTCGGACGAATACCCGCAACATCCATGAACATCACGCGGAGCGGAGCCATCGCGCAGTGGCTCCAGTCCGCTGGCGAGTCAGGCCAGGCCACCCACTCCTCCTGGATGGAGTTGTTCTGCAGCACCGACGGCATGGTGGCCCAGCGCTGGCGCAGGTCCCGCAATACCGTATCGATTCGCCTCACATGCGCCAAGGCGTGATACCGCCACACGGCATTGCAGGGGTACGAGAGCCCCATCTCCGGCGGACAATCGGCCAGAGCGGTTCCCGTAGCGCAAACATCATGGTCAGGGCACTGGTCGAACAGGATGGCGGTCGCCAGTGACCGGTCGCACAGCCGCACGCCTTGCTCTTCAGCGATCCACGGACGGTTAGCGATGAACAGACCGGCATCCGGGTCCCAGAACTGAGCCACCACCGCCGCCAGAATCCGCGCGCTCACCTGTTCGAACTCAGCCGCCAGTGCGACATCTCCAAAGACTCGGCACAACGGCGCCATGGCGTGTTCATACATGGCCGCAACATAGAGGTTGAAGGCACAGAGCTTGTGTCGCTGCAACCTATATGCATGATGGTCGATCCAGACGCTCGGAACACCGAGCCCCTCCACGGGCAGCAAGCCATCCCGACCCGCCAAGCTCGCGAGGTATCGCCCGAATCGGATAATACGGGGGTACGGCTCATCCAGGGCGGCCCGATCGGCCGTCTCCAGGAGGTGCTGCCAACAGTCAAACACAAACCCGACCCCGTGATCCAGGAGGGGCCCCCACTGCGTTGCCCCAAACTGCCGCTGGCCCACCCGAGCCAAGCGGTCGTAAGCAGGCCAGCAGTCCAGGAAGTACCCGTCCGGCGTTATCCCCTGGCTGAACGTGCGCAGGAAGCGGCGCGGCAATCGCGTCTCCCCGAAGGCATAGCGAATGACGCTGAGTTGATGTCCACCGTCGCCGCTATACTGCTGCCGTTCCCGGCCCCCCCCGTCGGCAACGGTCTCCACGGCAGAGTTGACGAGAGTGTTCACATTGGCTGAAAGCAGTCGCTGCAAAGGCTCCTCGGAACAGTACAGTTCCGGAGTACACGGCCAGTCGAACTTGCGGCGCCAGACGCCCACGCGGCGGACAACCACCGGAGCGCGCGCGTCGCGAACGTGCAATTGCAGCCAGCGCAGCGATTCGAAGTCGAAGGTCTCGAAGGTGTTAGCGCCTCCCATACAGACAAAGCGTGACCAAGTGAATAAATGCGAGTCAAGCCAGTGCGTCGTGGAGGGGTCATGGGACTCCTGGCAGATCAGCTCAATCACGGTTCCAGCGGGCGCCTCAATGCTGATGTGTGGCCAGCCCACCACCTGCTCCCGGAACTCGAATGTGGCGTACACAGCACCACCCCTCGCGTCAGTCAGTTCCCACCCGCCCTCCACTGCTTTAGCCACTGCGGAGTCTGGCTCGACCATAAAAGAACCGGGGACGCGGAACTCGAACCAATCGTCTGGACTGCGCAGCCACCGAACTCGTCCCACATCCGTCAAGCGCCACGAGGCAACCTCCTCCTCGCGGACAAGCGGAATGTCGCGCTTCACTAGAGAACAAGAGTTTTCGTCTACCCGATCGAGCCCGAGATAGTCGGGGTAGGCACCAGAGATTGGCGGCTTATTGGGGGCGCATGGCAAGACGAGTGCGGGGATCCACTCTGAATCAGGTACGTAGCCTGGCGTGTCCCAACACTGCGGATGCAAACGTGCGTCGAATTCCTCCTGCAGGGCCCGCAGAAACCACCGCTTGTACTGCCCCGGCCGATGTGCCCGGTCCACCATACAGCGCCAGGACTCGTCCGTGGCGATGCTCTGGCAACCACCAGCATCGTCGACGATCTCCACCGAACAGAGGAGACCGGGCTTACCCGCCGCCCAAGTCCCATCGCCCACGCCGTAAAACAGCACCTCTACGCCGAGGACGTTCGTGCCTGGAACCAGGTAAGGCCCGAGGTCGACGGGGTCCACCTCAAGAGACCGCGGATCGCAAGGTGCGGGGCCCCATTGCACCCGATGGCCGTTCACAGTGAGCCGATAACGGCTGTCGGCAGTAATCCATCCACGAGCCGAAACACGACCGCCGCAGAGGTCGACCTCCTTGCGGAAGAGCACGAAGGTATTGGGTAGAGTGCGCTCAGAGGGAAACCAAATCCACTTGGCTTGGGGTAAAGCCGTCCGCTTCCGCGCGTCGCCCATAAACATATCCGTCACATCCATCCGATCGTCCCCCTACGCGACGGTGATCGACCACTGCAGACGCTTGCCTTCCCCTGCTTCCAACCACAGGGCAGAGCCATTGGCTACCGCCTCGGACAATCCGTTCGCCGGAAAGCTGCTGAACGGCTCCACACCGATGATGTACTCCTCACCAAACCACGGGTACCCGCTGCAGCCGCCGGTCTCGATCCAGAGCCAGACATAGGGTAGCAGCGCGGCGTCCCACCTGACCTCGAGGCCGACCTGCCGTAGAGGGTTGCGCAGGACGTAGCGGCCCGTGGAAAAGCCTGTCAGGTAGAGGATGTCGGAGGGCTGACCCGGCTCTGGCGCGATAAAGGTGGTCTCGGTCGTCTCCCCGTCGGTGCGGAGCGGGAAGAGGCGCCCTCCCGAGGGATCGAGCGTCCCGGGGGTCCGATGGAACAGCGCCCGCGACCCCTCCGGCAGGGACAGCACCGTCCCGGACCCAAGGTAGGGATGGCCGAAGGCCAAATGCTGCCCCCACATCGCTGGATGGCGCGCCGCTCCCTCATTCCAAACCTCTGAAACAACGCGCAGGGAGGGCTCCCCGGACCCAACCGTCATGGTTCGTCGCAGTCGGAAGGGTGTGCGCAGGCAACTGACCTCCAAGCGCACCGTGACCTCCTCCGGATCGTCCCGCACCACTACCACGCTCCAAGGTAGAACGGACATCTCCGCGTGCTGATCGAAGCTCACGCCCTCATACTCCCCAGGGGCGCCCCCGTACGGGAACACCTCCTGCCATCCACCGCCCTACTGATCAAGGAAGAGTCGCGCCGCCACCTGCTCCGGGCGGCGCATCCCCCGCCGGGTAAAGTGGCAGCATTCCGCATCAGTGGGCTTGTGCAGAAACTCAACTCCTTCCGCCCCTTCTCCGACCAGGACGGTGACGCGGACGGACTCGTTCTCCCGCACCACCGCAGGCCAGCCGCAGAGGGCCGCTTTTGCCCTCAGGCGCGCGCCCCAGTTGCGCAATCTGCCCCACCCCATTCGCTCGGTACTAGGAGGATCGTAAAGCAGTGAGGTGGGGCGTCGGAGGCTGGTCAGCCTCCAACGCCCCTTACCGCAGAGACTCATGAACCGCCCACGGATACCTCCGTCACCCACTGCGGCATGCTAAGGCCCAACCCCAGCAACTCTATGGCAGCCCCAGCGTTGCCGCTGTTTGCCGCACTCCACAGAGCCGCAACGACGTATGGTGACTGCATGGTCCCATTGCCGTCCTGCGGTAGGTAAATCGGCAGCCCCAGCGGGGAGACAGCCTTAACGGTCACGCCCTGTAGCTGCACAGGATGAATACCTGGCTCGCTTTGTTCGATCGCGGATATCTGCCGCGCAAGCGCCGCCCACCGGAGTCCCTTACTGGACACAAAAGCCTGCGCCTGCTCCAGTGCACCAAGTTCAACCGCACCCATGGCCAGGGACTGTGGCGCAGGAAGCGGCATGTACTTCACGTCTTGCAACACAGCCATCCGCTTCTGCTGTATTTGCTGCGCAAGAGCCTGCGCAGACTCCTGCGGCGTGGGTTGGTGCGTTGTTGTGGTACTAGTTCCCGTGGACTGCCCCGGAACAAACCCAGGTGCATCCTGGAGGCTGATTCCGAAGATCGTTGCGTCATACAGGGTGTTGTTCGCATTCGCACTGGGGAAGCTAATGGCTTGTAAGGTCAGGTTTGGGTTGACTGGAAGCTCATACCCGTGAATCCAAACCGCCCCGCCAGACTGACCCGGATCAACCGCCCCGTCAACCACCCCACTGGACGCCTCACACTGTCCCGACGAAACACAGAAGTTGTATCCCTCGTAGAGTTCGTTGGGAACATTGTATACTTGGAACTGGGGCGCGCTGACCGGATTGGCAAACCCCCCACTGAATGTGAACGGGTCGGCACCGCTTGTTCCACCGCTGTAGTAGAGGTTGAGGGAACCATTCGCCGGCCCCTCCGAAAGATACATTAGCCAGATCGAGGTATAGCGTCCCGTTGGCACCGAGATCGTTATTGCTGGTCCGAAACCCAACGCGGAGTTAGTTCCAGGGGCGTACGACGGAATCAGAAACGTAGGGTGCACCGCCGGTTGAACGTTGTTATCGGTCACCGTCAAGTTCCCTGTGGAGGGATACGTGTTCGCCTCAATAACAGAGCCTTGGCCGCCCCCCAGGCTTTGCCCCTTTGGTCCTGTATGACCTTGGAAGATCATCCCTTGCTCATTGAAGTAGTGGCTCAGGTCGACCTCCGTGAAGCCGTTGACTGTTGTGGCCGTGGGCTCTTGCGCCGACGTCAGTCCCAGGGACAGCGTGAAATTCACTTGCGTCTGACCCGTGGCGCTAGTATCAGCCTGCGTGGCCTTCACCGTTGCCGTCCCTGTCTGCGCTGAAGTCAGACTCACCGTAGCCACGCCCGAACCGTTGGTCGTCGCGCTCGCCGCGCTCAAAGTCCCCAGATTCGTGCTAAAGTCCACAACGGCCCCGCTTACGGCGCCACCACTACTATTGTGGACCACGGCGGTCACCGTTGCCGCCGAAGTGCCATTCGCTGGTACGCTCGAGGACGAGACACTCACAGTCTCAGAAGCTGGCGGCGATGCCGCCAATTGCAACGAGATAGCGAAGATCGTGGGATTGTTCAGGAACGTGTTGTAAGCAGGGTCGATCGTGATTGCCGTTAGCTCTTTGGACGCATCCGCCATCAACATCTCGCCGTGGATGAACCCCGAATCGGCGGGGTACACGCTCTGCGGTGCAAGTTCCCCGTCGTGAAGCCCTGCCCACGCGCTCCCGGAGCACTGGCCGTTGCTCTCACAATTGTTATATCCTTCGACCACCATGGAAGGCGCATTGAAGACATTGAACACAGGCGGAGTCGGAGTGCCATTACCCATCCCGATGCTCTCCAAGGTGCCAGACTGCGTAGTGCCATCACTGTACTGCAGCGTCACGCCCGTGCCACTGGTCCCGTTGGCGGCCGTAAACCCTCCCACGCTCGTATACATAAGCCACACCCCAGTGTATTTGCCGGGAGGCACGGCAATCGTGAGCGGCCCGGTGGCACGGAGATTGCTCAGCCCCAGCCCCGAATTAGGGCCTGCATTCAGGGTACTGTTTGATGAAGATGCCTGGAAGCCATATGCGGGGATCAGGAACGTCGGGCTCACGCCCTGCCCACCTACCGATAACGCATTATTCACGGTAACACTGCCTGTTGCGGGAAACGCCTGCCCGTTGAACACCAAACCGTTCTGTTCCAAGCTCTGCCCCGACGGCCCAACCGTTCCGGGATACTCCACAGCCTGCTCGTTGAAGTAACTGCTCAGGTTTACCTCCACGAAGGAACCGACCGTCTGCGCGGTAGGCTCGGCGCAAGTCCCCTGTGTGCAAGCCGTTGCGGCTTCGACGGCGGGCGCAGCCAGCACGGTCACATAAGACATCGTCAAGAACGCGCCAATCAACAAGGATACGATCGCCCTTGCGTGGTTCCGAACGCTCAGCATGCGCTTCTGCCTCCTTGATTAATCGGGACCTCACCTTCACCGTGCTCACCGACACCCGACCGACTGGCAATCTTTTCTGCATGCCTCCCCTCCAACAGTCACAAGACTGGACTGGAACCCTATGCCACCACGCGCTGCACGCCAACCGCCACCGTCATTGCGCCCTCGTAGTAAGCTGAGTCAACAGGCCCTTATGTGCGTATCATGATCGACTCGGGTGCCCCGATTCCGAACACTGAGACACATCCGGCCACGCCTCGGTATCGCCACCTTGGGCGGTCGCTTCAACCGCACTTCCCTCCCGAACCTGGGCCGATCGGTTGGCCCCGTAAGTGGCATTCGTTGGGAGCAACGCAGGATGATAAATCACCAAGTGTCCCAATCGGTCGTTCTCGCCCAGGAAGACCTCTCCATTCGGCCCCGCCACCGCACTGCCAACCCTGTGCACCACCCACGTTTTCGGATAGGCAGTGCGCATGATTCCCAGGTCCCGCAAACCGCCTTGGAGAGGCTCATAGACAAAAAGGTGCGCCATCTCATCCTCGGCTCCGACTACGCCCACCAAGCGCCCGTCGGGTAGCACCACCAGCCCGCATACTTGTGACGCCATCGTCGGTCTGCCAAGGGAGTGGACACGCCCCTCATCCACATGGAAGGCGAAAACACACCCGTCAATGGTCCCCCCGTAGAGCAGGTGCCCGCCGTTGGCCGCCACCAAGCTGCACAGACCATCGTACGAACGGCGACCGCGTTCGCCCGGAACTTTGCCCATCCATTCCAACCCGTCTGAGGCCGGGTCGAACCGAAACCATCCCCCCCGTTCGGTGGGGCCATAAACTCGACCGAGGCAGTCAACAGCCAGCGGACCGCCAAACGCTGTCATGCCAACTTTGGCTAGACGCTCGACTTCAAGCCGACCGGGTGCGAAGCGCATCAATACGCCGTCGGGATGGGTAACCGCATATACTACAGATTCAGCTTCTGACCAAACGCCCGCCACAAGCGCTTCTCCAGGCCCCAGTCTCAGCGGTACAGGCCTCAACTGTTCGCCGACCTGCGGACTAAACGGTGGTTCTGGCAACGAATGGAAATCTAAGACGTTCATGACTTCCCACGCGGGATCGTGAACAAAGCACCCTCCCGGACGCCCGGCGACCAGTACGCATCCGTCCCCTGGCAAGGTGAGCATTAGGTCACACGAAGTCATCCCCGGCGTCACGCCCAGGTCAATAACGTGCGCGTATGGACCTGCCGCGTCAGCCCACGGGTCAAAACGAAAGACGTGCGTGCGTTCGCCGGACGTTGCACCGTAAACGACCCCGCTCACGCCCAGGCACAGCGCGGTGATACCGCTCTCCCCTGGAGGAATCGTTGGACCTTGCCCTTCCCAGCCAAGTCCCCGTATGGTGATGTGTCCCTCCCGCACAAACGCGGTATCCCGGAACATGGCATCAATTTGTTCTGTTAGCTGATCCGCCGTCCCTGAAGAAAGCCACGGCGCAGATCGAACCCCAGTGCCCTCTGGAGTCGTCTTCCCACTCTGCAGAGCCTCGTCGTCAGAAGTCATTGCACCATCCCCTCTGGTAGCTTTGACCGCCAGGCGACCAGGGTCGCAGAGGACGGATCGGCACTTTGCATACCAAAGTAGATCGAGCCGTCCGGAGAGGAAACGGCCTGTTGACAGTTCGTAAATTGACCGCCATTCGAGCCCCCAATGAGGCCGAGGGATTGCGCAAGACCAGATCGAGGATTCAACCTCCACAGTTCGCATCCGCTGTCGCTCCGTGCATAGCCACTGTATGGAACGGTTGCGATGTAGAGCCAGCCATCCAAACCGAACGCCAGCGCCTTGACACTGGGCAGATGCGAGTACTCCGATTGCCGGTCGATACCCACTACCGGACCATAGTCCCGCACCTCGGCGCTATCCGGTCGCCAGGCGAAGATCCGCATGCCCTTGGTGCCCGCACCGTAGAGGGTAAAGCCGTCGGGTCCGGTGATCATCCGCCGCACCAGATTGCCCGTGCCGTCCCTCCACGGTGCATCCGGGATGCGAATCGCCAACCGCTCCAAAACACCACCGCCGCCCTGAGCTTTCGGGCGGTAACGTAGAAAAAATCCATCATCGTCCGTTGTATATGTGCACCCGTCCTTGCACCAACACAGCCCGAACGCGTTGTCCTGTCCCACCCGCCCCAGATCACGAACCTGTCCCTCCTTGGATATCACGAGGAAGTGATCGCGGGGGTATGTCAGGGCATAAAGCTCGTGCAGCTCTGGATTGAGGGCGAGGATGCGCACCCCTTCTTTCGGAGAAACAATCCCTCGATCGATCAGTTGATTGGTTCGCGGGTCGTATTGCAGAAGATGACTACCGCTAAACCATCGTCTACCATCGTTATAGATCTCGAAGACACGGTGCACCTGCTCCCCGGCGGGTGGCGCCGTCATGTGCGTTGCGCTATAGACCATCCCGTCGCTGTCAACGACGACTCCCAGGTGGAACTTGCTGTGTGGGGGACGAAGGGTCTGCTTCGCCTCTGCGAGGACTGTGCCCATGTCCCCCAACAGTGAGAACGACTGGTTCTCACAATCGAATTTCATCAGCCGCCCGTGGATGCCCGGCTCGAATTCGTTGCTAAGGCCCAAGTACAATCTTGCGGAGCTACCTTCGCCTCTTCCCCCTGGATCGATCGCGACGCTGTAAACTACGTTGAGCCGTTCCGATTCAGGGACCGTCCAACTGCGCCACTCCCCATGAGGTACGTCAACAATCCTAGGGCCGCGTTCCTTCTGAACGGCAAGAGTCGTGGTATTGCCGACGCGTTCGCTCAAGATAGCCATGTTCGCCACTCCCCCAAACTCCGAAACACGCAACTGGAACAGGCACCGTCCGGACCGCGCAGAAAAACCACTCAGTGCAGCATTCCGTAACCCAAAGCTGCGCCGCCAATCCGGCGCAGAGCCGGGAGGGGCCCACGCATACGTGTGGTGCAGCCCCCCCCGATCTGATACCGGACAGTCCGACAGGCATTCAACCAGTGATGCTGGTTAACCTCGGCGAAGGCGAACCAGGGAGCCTGCACCGACCAGGAATAGAAGCATACCGGCCAGTTCCACGAGCGGGCTCTGCCCCGTCTTCGGCAACGATGAAGACGTCTTGGTAGACGTTGACGATGATGTGGAAGCGGAACTGGTTGTCGCGCTACTTTGCGTGGTGGACAAGTTCGCAGAGGACGTTACTGACGAAGTTGTGCTCGAAGATGTCGTGGTCGGAGCGGCGCTTGCGGACGAAGATGTCGTGGTCGGAGCGGCGCTTGCGGACGAAGATGTCACAGATGTTACAGCGGTACTAGAAGCGGAGGTAGCACACGACGATGGCGAAACAGCCGCACTTCCCGGGGTGAACCCAGGCGCGTCCTCCAAGCTAATGGCAAAGATCGTCGCATCAGAAAGCGGGGATGAACTGTTCGCGGTTTCAGCCGGAAACTCCAGGCACCCCAAGGTCAGCGAAGAGTTCGCCGAAAGTACATACCCATGGATCCATCCTGCGCCGCCGGAATCGCTGGGATCCACCGTTCCATCCGTTATGCCCGAGTGGGTACACAACTTCAACTCCACGCAGGCGTTATGCCCTTCGTACAACGTGGTGGGAACGTTGTACACTTGAAACTGCGGGGGATTGACCGGATTTGCGAAAAAACCTGAGAACGTGAACGGATCACTGGTCGATGTCCCATTCGTGTACTTCAGCGTAAGCGCACCAGCCGCTGGCCCTTCGCTCAGGTACATCAACCAGACAGACGTGTACCGCCCAGGCGGTACCGGAATCGACGCCGCTTGCCCTAGTCCGAGGACCGAATTGATGCCTGCAGCATAGGACGGAATCAGGAAGGTCGTGTGGACGGAGCCGGCCGAAACCGAGAAATTGCCCGTGGAGGGAAATGAGTTCGCTTCAATATCGAACCCTTGCCCGCCGCCGAGACTCTGCCCCTTCGGCCCGGTTTGTCCCGTAAAGATGATGCCCTGTTCGTTGAAAACCTTACTCAGGTTGACTTCCGTGAATCCACCAACCGTGCTCGGCGTGGGCTCCTGAGACGAAGTCTGCCCCAAAGAAACCGCCGCGACGGCAACAGAGGTCCCAACCAGAGACAACGCAGCCGCGATACCCGCAGCCAGCATCAGCACACGCATCTTCATCGCCGAGTCCTCCCTATGCTAATCTGCACCGAGCGGGCCGTTTGGTCACTGCCATTCTGAAGTACCTTCGACAGTTGCGGACCCAGTACCTGACGCACCTGCCGACTCGATGTCGCGTCGGTACAGTGCCCTGAGACGCCCCACCGCCTCTTCGTCGAGCACCACCCCCCTCCCCGGCCGCATTCCGTCTGCTGCCAACAGTTCCCACCAACGCTCCGAGGCCTCCGCCACCCCGTCACTCCTGAACAACGCCAACTTCAGCCTTACCTCCGTAATCGCATAGACAAGCGCTTGTTCCCAACAACGCAACAGCGCATGGTCTTCCCGTTCGAGGGCGCGCCGCAACGAGATCAGGGACGCCTCTAGCGCTTGAGAACAGTCGACCACCGTGGCCTCCGCAACGTCCGGTATGGCCGCAAAATTCCGCTCTCCATGACCCGTATAGAGCCTGCGCATCGCCCCTTCCACTAGAACGAGGAACCGGCCGACCTCCGCGGCTCTCTCCGCACCAAATCGACCGCCGAGATAATCGTCCACTGCCGCCTCGATATCTCCCCCCCACAGCATTCGTGCCAACAGGTAATGGTCCACCTCGTATACGGGCCACGTCCCTTGTTCGCAGTAGGTAGCGTGTCCGTATACTCCACGTGCGGTCTGGTCCATTATTTCGCATCCGATCAGACGCGGCATGAGCATGGGCAGTCCCCTAAATCCATATTTGAAATAATATTCATACATACATACTTTCTCGTGCTGTGACATCCATTTCTTCAAAGGTTCTAAGTACGTCTCGTAATTTCTCACGGTAGAGCGACCCTGCGGAACTCCCCAGGCCTGGAAACTCGTCGGCCTGTCGGCCGGATCTTGCAGTGTAGTGCGATAATCCCGCGCAATGGGGCAAAACTCCACTTCAACATCTGGATCCAGACGTTCGTGTTCTGGTGGGTCCGTGAAGTTCATGTAGGCAAGGCACCGAACCCGTGTCCGGGTCCCGGAAGACCGCAGCGCCCTCACGAGCGCATTGACCAGCCACGCATGTCTATCTGCGATCGATCCGAGCTGTTTACAAGCATCGCACTCGCACCAGTAAGGCGTATCTGGAGGCCAGAACGCGAACGCGCTCAACTCGGCATGCTCATGCACGTAGGCCACGATACATTGCAGTAGGTATTCCACAGCGTCGGGTTGACTGGTGCAAAACACGACGGGTGGCTTGCCGGGCATCCCGCCCGGGTGAACGCCCCTCCATGTCGGGTGATCCCTCAGCACATCCTCGTTGATGAAGAACTCGTAACCGTGTTCGCCCACAGACAACTCTATCCCGCGGGTTTCGGCAGCCGGTGCCAATGCATCCCGAAACGCATCCCATGTTCCGATCCTCGCCTGCAGCAGATTGAGTCGGCGCTTGCCCATCCAGTCCAGGAGGGCAAGCGCCGACTCCTTGTCGTGCGTCCTAAAGGCGTCTGCTGTTTTACCGCGCACAGTAACGCGCGGCGTCTCTCTGCGCGGACGAACATTCCGAACCGGGAGACGCGACAGCGATGGGACGAACTCCGTCGGAATAGCCAACGTGCTATAGATGCGAAAGGCTGGCGCCCAGAACCGAAACCCCAAGTCCTCCAACAACGCATATGCACCGTATAGAAAGCCCCGCTTGCCCTCCGCCATCACTGTAATCACGTTCTGGTCCCGGCGCAGGGCAAATCCATCAGGACCCAGTCGACTTGCTCCTCTGGCACGCACAAAGTAAATACATGGCCTGGCAATGCCGTCTCCCTCCGTCGCCCTCGCGATCCGTAGACCGGCCTGGCGGAGGTACCTTACCACCTCGTCCGCAGCAAACGCTGCCTCGGGCGCTCCAGTGCAAACCCAAGCAATCTCGCTAGACACTGCACACCACCCCGTTACCAACTGCCTTTGTCACTGCCACGATACCCTCACTGTCACACCCTCAGGCCGACCGGCGAACTGCACTAACAGCGATTCACTTGGTGCGTCCCACGTCTGCGTGATCCCGAGAGCCGCCACCTCCCAGCCGGGTTGCGCGCCCGCGCTCACGGGCCCACCCCCCGCAACGCCCGTCACGTTGGCCACCTTTCGACCTGGGGCCCAGATCCGCGTGGCCCCCGGCGCACCCTGTTGACTCGCACCCGTGAACACCGTGTACGAATGGCTCGCCGACACGGCTGAAAG
>JAJYVN010000053.1 GCA_021791995.1 Bacillota bacterium | reverse complement strand
CAAATCGCAGGAGCCGATCCCGATGCTCGACGGCCACGATGGCGATCGACGGGTCCGCCAATACCTTCATAAGCTTAGGGCGGTGCCCATTGAGCCCTGATCCAACCTCCGTTACCGTGCGCACCACGGGCCAACCTTTGTGTGTCACGAACTCCACCACTCGCGCTACCTGCCCGTCGAGGTCCGAACGCTGGTCCGACGAGGACACGCGCGCGTAAACCGCCACCCCGGTAGGCTCCTCCTTCGGAGGCTTGACGATGATCGTGCCGGTCGGTAGTTGCTACACTGGCACAGGCAGCTTGCCGTCGCGGTACATTCGCCACGCGGCTTGGTAGCGGATGCCCTGTTCCTTCGCCCATGTACGTAACTTCATTCATTCAGTATACCACATCTGTCGTTAGACGTAGATCTAGTTGGTTAACAGTTGAATCCCCTTCCGACTCTCCATAACTCCATGGTCCACATAATACTGGTAACCATCGGAGTGATCGGCCCGATACTTCATCCACAGCCGTTCAAGTGTCGTGCCCTTGTGGCGGCACAACTCAGCGTTAACATGTTGCCAGTCGGGCTCGGGTCGCTGCCGCGGGCGTCCTTGGCTCCCTAGGTACAACCGCCTCTCCAGCTCTGCGTCGTCGATCTCTGCCGGAAACGGCCGGCCCCGCCTGCTCCGCCCAGCGTAGAAGTTCACCCGCCGCCGTTCGGCCCATCCCCACACTGATGCTGATCTCTCGCAGGCTCCGCCGCTGATCCAACCCCAGCCGGAGCACCTCACGGATCTTGCGCATGGACAACCTCCGTCGCGTCACGCCCATCCCCCCTTGTCGTTCGATAAACGACTCGACTCGACGGGCACGCTTGGTGTCTCTGCGCCGATCTCGCTGCTGTCCGCGAATTACCGGAATCCCCGTCCGGGACTTTCCGGAACGGCTGTCCGGTACTTACCGGAATGCCTGTCCGCTTTCAGCCCGGAATCGGTGTCTGGATTGGGCCGGAATCCGCAGCATCTCCGGGAGTTCCGCCAACGCCGGTGCGCGCCATCGGTGCAGCATGGTCGGATGCACATGCCGCTCCGCCGCGATCTCCGCCAGCGTCTTCTCCTCGCGCAACATTTCGAGCACGACCTCGGCACTGAACTGGGATGAATACTACCTCCTCATGCCACGCAGAATTGCTTATCGACCCCCGCCCCGCCTGTCCAGTTTCTTGGGTCCATCATAAGAGCAGGAGCACGGTACCGAGTGAGCGAAGCACATGATCCCGAGGAGGCCTTGCGCCCGTGTTCCTACCCGTGATCCTGTGCGACCTGGATGCCGCCTTTCTCGGATTCGAACTCCTCCGCCGACCCGAACTGGCCCACCGACCCGTCATCGTCGGAGGCACGGTCGAACGGCGGGGGGTAGTCGCGACCGCCAGCTATGAGGCGCGCGCCTTTGGCGTCACCTCAGGCATGAGCACCGCCGAGGCCCTCTCGCGCTGCAAGGGCGCCATCTTGGTCCCCGTAGACATCCCATACTACCGAACGATGTCCGAGCGCTTCCGCTCCGTGGTCACGCGGGGCATCGCCATCTGGGAGCCAGTGGCCCTGGATGAGGTATACCTCGACCTTGGGGGCCAACGTTCGGCATTCCCGGACACGCTGGCCCTCGCTCGGTCCCTTCAGCGTACCGTCCAGGAGGAACTGGGGCTATCCTGCAGCGTCGGTTGTGCCTCCGGCCGCCACTTGGCCAAGATGGCCTGCGAGCACCGAGGAAAACCAGGTGGGATTGGCGTCATTACCGCTGAGGAAGCCCCGGCTTTCATTGCGCCTCTGCCGGTGGGCGCCCTGCCCGGGGTGGGCCCGGGAACTGTCAAAACCCTCGAGCGATATGGCGTTCGTACCTGTCGAGATCTTGCAGAGCTCTCTGAGACGACGGCTCGGCGCTGCCTCGGACAACGCGGCACCCTCCTCCGCCAATTGGCATCCGGCATCGATCCCAGTAGGCCGCAACCGCCAGGGCCAGCGCGCTCCATGAGCGTGGAGGAGACGTTTCCCAAAGACCTCTCCACACCGGCGGAGGTGCACAGCGCCCTGGTACGGCTCTCTTGGGAACTGGGCAGTCGTCTGGGGAGCCTGGGGTGTAGTCCACGCGAGGTGGCCGTGCGCTGGCGCACGGCCGACTTCCGCGACCACAGCCGCCAACACACGCTCCCCTATGCTCTCCAGACGCGCATCGACCTGCGGAAGGCTGTATTGTCCCTGTGGTCCGAAGCGGCCGTGCACCGGCCAATTCGGCTCCTAGGCATCTCCGCCGGAAGGCTCGAATCCTCGACGACGCCTCTCCTCCCGGACGCCCACCTGGAGCAGACCATCCGCGAACTGGAAGCCAACGGGGCCGATCTCCGCCCCGCCTCGCTTTTGTGAGACCTCAGCCCAGGATGGCTTGCAGGCGCTTCAGAGCCGAGTCGTAGCGGGCACTGGTCTCTTGAACGACGGCATCGGGCAACTGCGGCGCGGGCGGCTGCATGTTCCACCCGCTCTCGGCCACGAAGGCCCGCAACGGCTCCTTATCCAGTGAGTCGATCGGCTCTCCCGCACGGTAGCGCTCCGCCGGCCAAAACCGGCTGGAGTCCGGTGTGAAGAGTTCGTCGATGAGGGTTAACTCCCCGTTGACCCAACCGAACTCGAACTTCGTGTCCGCCAGGATGATATCCGCAGCCTTGCAGGTTGCGGCTGCAAACCCATACAACGCCTGGCTCGCATCCCGCAAGCGCGATGCGACATCCGCACCCAGGTGATGGGCCACCACGGCTTCGGAGACGTTCTCGTCATGCCCCACATCGTTCTTGAGGGCCGGGGTGAAGATGGGCTCCGGCAAGCGATCATTCAGGCGCAGGCCGGGTGATAGCGGAATCCCGCACACGGTCTGTGACTTCTGATACTCCCGCCACCCCGAACCAGCAAGGTAGCCGCGAATCACGCACTCCACATCGATGCGCCGGGCGCGCTCCACCACCATGCTGCGACCCGAAAGCAACTCGGAGGTCGCCGGTGCAAGGTGGAGGCCGGAAAGATCAGCACAAATCAGGTGGTTAGGCATGATCCCCCGGGTGGCATGGAACCAGAGAACGGAGAGCGCGGTGAGCACGCGCCCCTTTCCGGGAATTCCTTGATCAAATACCACATCAAACGCCGAGAGCCGGTCGGTGGCCACAAGCAGCAGGCGATCGTTCGGTACGGAAAAGACCTCCCGCACCTTACCCTTATGCACCCGTGTCAGACCAAGGTCCGGACAGGTCAAAAGTACGTCACGGGTCTCCAGCAAGGATCCCTCCTCGAATCAAGCTTGTCCGTCTTTTCCCCTTCGGCCGACAATGTCCTTCCACCTCCAGCGATAGCCCGCTTTCGCGCACCCGGAGCAGGTGCATAAACCTGCCACCGCCGGGTCAGGCTGCATCTGGGGGTGGAAGGGTTTGCGTATCACCATGGATCGCGATCCGGCAGAGTTCGTGGTGCGCTGCATCCTGAGTGGACTGGTCGGAGGGCTCGCCTTGGGGATCTGCACCGTCATCACAAGCGGGTTACGGGGTCTGCCGTTATGGTCCCCGGTGACCCTGTACCGCACAAGCTTTCTCGGCTTCGCTCGCCACCCGCTGATCGCCACATCGCTCTGGCAGGCTGTCGTAACCGGCTTCACCTGGGATGCGATGCTTGGCATGGCGTTTGGGGCGCTGTTCGCGCTTTTGATGAACGCCATTCTTGGCCCCAAGGTACCTACCTGGCGGGGCCTGGGTGCGGTCGGTGCGGTGTATGGACTCGTCATTTGGATGGTGATCAACATCGCGCATCTTCCGCTCAACCTCCCGCCACCCGACCGCGTCATGGTCTGGGCCATCGCGGTTGGGTACATCATCGCTGGCGCCATCACCGGTGCGTTGGCAGCGATCACGGGGGGGTGAGTACTCTCTTGTCAACTGAGCGGCACCGTGGTATATGGCATAGGGCAATGCGCCTTGCGCAGTGGGACACAGGCGAGGATGGAGCCAACCATTCATGCTGTCGCGCTCGCTCCGGCCCCTGCGATCGCTACCGGCGCATACGGGGCCATCCCAGGACCTGCCGCCGGAAGTCGCCGTTCATGAAAAGTCCAATATCGCAGTCAACACGCTACACGGTGCCGTCCAGGCCACTACCATCAACCTCTCCAATCCGTTCCTTGGAATCGATCTGATACACCTCGGCGGGAGCAACTTTGAGGTTGCCCTCCTGAGTTCCCTGCCCCAACTCGGCACCACGCTCACCAATCTGTTGGGGGCACGGTGGCTCGCGCGGAGGGCCAACCCCAAGCGCGCAGGTGCCCTGATGTTCCTTTTGGCCCGGCTTGGCATCGTCGGGTTCGCCCTGGTGAACCTCGGCATCGGAAACAAAGTGGGCCATATTCGCTCCATCATCCTGATTCTTCTCATCGGCCTGGTGAACATTCCCGCGGCCGTGGGCAACCTCTGCTGGCAATCCCTCATTTCGGGGCTCATTGGTGGCGCCCGACGCGCGCGTGCGCTCGCGCGCCGCAGCACCTTCGCCAGCCTCTCTGGTGTATTGGTGGCATCGTCGGCTGGTATCTGGCTTGGCACTCACCCACACCTACGGGGCTATGTGTGGGTCTTCTTGCTCGCATCCCTGGTCGGTTTGGTTGAGGTGTCCATTTTTCTTCGCTTCCGCGGGTCCCCCACGATTCAGGTCCTTCCGGTCGAGCTCGGACCGGCGGTCCGGCGACTCTGGAAGAACCGTGCCTTCCGCGCCTACACTTTGGCGTGCCTTCCCTTTTACCTTGGCTGGTTGATGGCCTGGCCCCTGTTTCTCCGCTACCAGGTGAGCATTGCGCATGCCACCAACCTGTGGATCGGCATCTTCAGCGCCGTGAACGGACTCTGCGTCGCCGTCGGCAATCCCTTCTGGGCCCGCATCGGAGAACGTGTGGGAGCCCGGTGGACGCTGCCGGCCGCCACCATGCTCCTGGCAGGCGTACCCGCAACGTATACACTTTCGCCTGGCTTTTATGGCATCGTTCTGGCCAACGCCCTCGGAGGCTTTGCCGGCGCCGGCGTCACCCTCTTTCTGCTGGTGCGCCTGATGGAGGTATCGCCGATGGAGGAACGTGTGATGGCGATCGGAACCGCCAACACACTCACCGGTTTGGTCGGCGTGATTGCCCCCATCTGCGGGGTGGGCCTCTTGACGCTCCTACCGCTCTGGAAGGTCTTATGGATCAGCGCCGCACTGCGATTCAGCGGTGGTGGTGCCCTGCTCGGGGCAGCCGCAATGGTCACCCCTTCCCGAAAACAAGCCGCCATCACAGGTTGATACGGCCATCGAAAGGAACAAACCGGGGAACGGAGTATCTGTTCGGAGCAGACGGAAGGGGACGATCACCATGGAGACGGCGGATGTTGCGCTTCAGCTCTATACACTGCGGAAGGAGATGGCGGCTGATTTCCGCGGAACGCTTCGTACGGTGGCGGCGATCGGCTACCAGGCCGTCGAGTTGGCCGGAACCGGCGGTCTTTCGGCCGAGGAATTGCGGGATCTCCTCCAGGAACTCCACCTGGAAGCGGCCAGCGCCCATGTCGGCCTGACCTCTCTTCAGGAGGATCTGGAGGGCATCGTCCGCTATCACCGGACCATTGGATGCTCCTTCATCACCGTTCCGTCACTGCCTCCCGCGGACCGGAACGATGCGGAAGCAGTGCGCCGGGTTGCCCACACCCTGGATGCCCTGGCCGTCCGACTGCACCAGGCAGGAATCACCCTGGCCTACCACAACCACGACTTTGAGTACCAGCGACTCGGCGATCGCACCATCCTGGAGATCCTCTATGGTGAAACAGCCCATCTCAAGGCGGAACTCGACGTCTACTGGTCGCACAAGGGCGGGGACGATCCGGCCAAGCGCATCCGCCAACTGGGGGAACGTTGCGCACTACTCCACCTCAAGGACATAACGCGCGACGGCGATTTCGCGGAAGTGGGCGAGGGCGTTTTGGATTTCGCCCCG
The DNA here is from genome assembly GCA_021791995.1 of Bacillota bacterium. GTDB lineage: Bacteria > Bacillota > Sulfobacillia > RBS10-35 > JAJYVN01 > JAJYVN01. The sequence goes on along the minus strand of JAJYVN010000053.1, from coordinate 6,834 downwards.
ATCCTCGCAGCTGGCAAAGCGGTCGGCGTCCGCTGGTACATCGTAGAGCAGGACCGGTGTGCGCGCCCCTCCATCGAAGCGGTTGCACTCAGTCTCAAAAACCTCCGTTCGATGCGGACGTCGAATAAGCCGGAATCTTCTGCGGAGCGGACATGATCTGACACATTTCGCCGGCCCTCGTCACCTATAGTTGTCCCATGATGGGTGAAAAGGTGTACCTGGAGCCGGGAGAAATCGACATATTGTCCAAGGTGGTGCGGCGTGCCGCCGCGGAGGAGTCCGTGTCGCATCCGCGCATGCTCCTTCTGATGGCGCTGGCCGAGGAACTTGCCCATCGGGCCCGGCATCCTTATGGCTGTGTGCTCCTGACCGCAACCGAAGAAGATGCCCGGAGGTGTGCACTGCAATATATCAAGGAGGATAGTGGTGGCGCGCCATCCGCGCCCTCCCCCCAAGGCACACTGCCCCCGCAACCGACAGCACAAAAATGCAACCGCGAGAACTCCGCGGGATAACGGTCCCACATACGACCCCGCCCGAGAGTCACTCCGCCGGATCGAGGAGGACGGCAACGGGACAACGTGCGGTGCGGAGGACCTGCTCCACGGTCCGCCCGCAGTAGAACTCGGAGCCTGCGGCTCGCCGCTCGGCGTGCATCAGGATCAAATCATACCCCTGCTCCCCCGCGTACTTCACAATCTCATCGCCCACCGCCCCCTTTGTAAGGGTGCGCACATCCCGTCGAACAGCAACCCCGATCCCTTCCCCCAATCGCCGCACCGCCGCCGTCGCCTGCCAGCCATGTTCACCCGCCAACTGCAGCGCGGCAAAGACACGGCTATCGAGCGGCTCGGTGAGCGGCAGGGGATCGACCACATGCAGGGCCAACACCTCAGCGGAGGTACCCCGAGCCAGAGCCAGCGCGAATTCCGCCACGCGGAGATCACCTCGCGTACCGGCTGTGGGCAAAAGGATCCGCCGCAACCGCACCCCTTCCTGACGCCACCGTGCCGCTTGGAGTACCAAGGTAGTGCATGGGGTGTGCTGCAGCACCATATCCACAACGTCCCCAAAGAGCCCGGCCCCAGGCCGTCCCACCGCCGCGCCCAGCACCAACAAATCATACCCCCGGGAGACTTCCGTCAAAATGTCCGCCGCGATGCCGTCCCCGCTTGATACCACCCGCTGACGCCACTCCACCTGGGCATCATCCTCCCGAGGAACCAGCGGAAGGACAGGAACCGGACCGACGTCGCCCGGCGCGCGGATGTGCAGGGCGACAGCTTCCACTACCCGCGTCCCGGCCAGGTGTGCCACAACCTCTCCAGCCACCAGAGCGTAGCGGCCGTCACGGACCGGAACGAGCATCCGCTGCAGTCCGTGCAAAAAGCTCCTCGCCTCGCGCTCCTCGCGCTCCAGGCGCTGCCGTTCTTCCGGATCCGTAGGCGCATGCCGCAGGGTGTAACGCAAGAGGAACGGCGCCAACACGGAGGTGACCACCGCCATTGCCACGATGATCGAATACATCGGGACACTCAGCACACCCAGTTCCAAACCGGTGGTGGCCACGATGATCTCCACCGCACCCCGCGCATTCATACCGGAACCCAAGGCCGCCGAAATCCACGGAGAGACGCCCGCCAACCGAGCCCCCCAATAGGTGCCGGCAAACTTCCCTAGACAAGCCACAAGGATGACGGCTAGGAGCGAGAACAAAAGGACGGGGGAGGCCAGTGCGGGCAGATTCACCTTCAATCCGGCCGTGGCAAAAAAGATCGGGGCAAACACCCCCAGCGTCATTGCCTCCAACTGTTGCCGTGACGCCCGAGACACGCGGGGAATTCGCGAGAGCTGCACGCCCACAAGGAAGGCCCCCAAAAACGGCTCAACGTGCAGCGCCTGGGTCGCCACAGCCCCTCCCAGGCCCACCACCAGCACACTGGTCAACGTAGCGCTATTTCCGCTGAAGTGATCGTCCACCCAGTTTACAAGCGCACGAATCAGCCGGTAGCCAATGGTGAAGCAGAACACGCCAAATGCGATAGTGCCAAACACCGAGATCGCCACGCTCCCGAGCGGCAGGGTGCGAGCCGTTGCAATCCCTGCCACCAGGGCGAGGAGGAACCATCCCGTGGCATCGTTGATGACACCCGCGGCGAGGGTCAACTGCCCAACGTCGCGACGCATGAGGTCCATGTCCAACAGAATTTTCACGATGACCGGAATCGCCGAGATCGACATGGCCGTCGCGAGAAAGAGGTCGAACACCGTCCGATTCTGGGCGTGCACCGCCAGCGTCGCCGGGAGGATCTCAGCCAAACCGTAGCCGAAGAGAAAGGGCACCACAACTCCCGCCGATGCCACCCACAACGCCGGACGGACCCTCCGCCGCACCAGATCCAGGTCAACCTCCATCCCACTGAGGAGCAGGAGCAGGATGACGCCGAATTGTGCCAGCAATTGGAGCAGCAGTGGCTGCACGCCCCGCGCGGGGAAGAGGGCAGCAAAGACCCCAGGGGCAAAGGCGCCGAGCAGCGAGGGGCCAAGGACAATCCCGCCCAACAGCTCGCCAATCACCTGGGGCTGGTTGAGTCTGCGCGCCAACTCCCCAAGGCCGCGCGCACAGACGAGCAGAAGCATGAATTCGAGCAGAAACCGGAGAAGGTCCACCGAGGACAGGCTCACGGCAACACCCCCCCAAGCGTTGCCGACGCCACGCCATGGCACTGCCAGGACGGCAAGCCATACACCCTTTCCGGGGGTGCTGACACTCCACGCTTACGGGGTTAGCTGACGGGCTCGGAGCGAATGCTGCCCCTACCTCTTCACGAGGACTCGCCCCATGAGTCGAGTTTGGTTCCCCCGCTCGCCACGCATCGGCGACTCAGCGATCGGCACAGAAACGATTCCATTACTGCCCACCGTTACGCGATGAGCGCACTCACGCTACCACAGACCAGTCATGAGGACAATGTTCCAAACCTCGTGATTAACCGGAGAAGCTCGGTCTCCCGGACGACCCGTCCCGGCGCGCCATTTGTGTGGTACAACGACCCAATCCCCGGAGTTCCAACCACTCCCGGACCTGACCAACGACCAGGAGGGGCCTCTGCCGCAAGGACTGCAAATCGCTTGCACCGACCAGGACCATTAGCGTACGCAGGGTTGCGTGCAACGCGGTTGCCCAGACATCCAAGCGCTCCTCTGCGTCCGGCAGCACCGCCAGACGCAGAAGCGGCCCCGCCACCCCCACTGCGGTCGCCCCCATGGCAAGACATTTCGCCACATCATGCCCCGTGCGGATGCCGCCGGACGCCACAATCGCAACCTCCGGCGATGCCACCGACAGCACCTCGGCGAGGCTGCACGCCGTGGAGACCCCCCACCGCTCCCACTCGGGATCGATCGCTTGGTGTGCGCGCAAGGCCTCCACCTGGATAAAATTCGTCCCCCCTCGCCCTCCCACGTCGATCCCCCGCACCCCACAGCGCAAAAAGCGCCGTGCGGCGTCCGCGAGCATCCCCTGGCCGACCTCCTTGGCCACGACGGGCACAGTGGCTCGGGCACAGGTCTCGGTCAACTGATCGAGCAGACCGCGAAAGCTTCGGTCCCCCTCCGGCATGAAGAGTTCCTGTGCGGTATTCCAGTGCACCTGAAGCGCGTCGGCGCCAATCAGGTCGATCGCCTGTTGGGCCTCCTCGGGCGTCGCACGCATTCCGACATTGGCAATCAAGCATCCGTCCGGATAGAGGTCACGTACCACCCGGAAGGAGGATGCCGCGTCGGGATTCCGGAGGGCAGCCGTCTCCGAGCCGACCGCCATTGCCATCCCATGCCGTCGCGCCATCTGAGCAAGGCGAGCATTGATGGCAAGCGCCTCCGGCGTACCCCCCGTCATTGCGTTGATCACCACAGGAGAGGCCAGGGCACGCCCGAAAAGCGTTGTGCGCATCGAAACATCGGAAACATCGATCTCGCTCGCGCTCGCGGGCAGGAGAAGAATGTCCTCAAAGCCCGCTTGCGCGGCATCGGTCAGCACGGACACTGCCTCAATATGCTCACGCTTTCGGCGAGAACGCTCCGGGTCGGACATTTACTGCCTCCCCAACCGACCGAAAAGCCACCAGGCCTCGCGCCAGTGCGTCGGTGTAGGACCCCCACCACCGTACGGTGATGCGCCCCGATTCGGCCCCAGCAAAGCGGATTGGAGCACCGACCTTCCCACGGGTGGGGAGGAATCCCTACCCCCCCACCATCGCGTACCACACAGCCATCAGATACAGCGCTGACAGGCTCACGAGTGCGGTGCGGCACCGACCATTGTTGGGCGGAAACCGAAAATCGCGCCGAACGAGTCTCCTTCATGCCGATAGTGTATCGGCGACAATGCCTGGAAGCAACGGCCATCCCATGGGCCAAGCCTCCGGTGTCCGCCACACGCATACCTTGGTCCCAGAGGAGGAATGGCTGTGGGGCATTCCGTCCCATCCTGTCCGCAGGACGGCTATCGCATCGCCGATGCCGGCTGGTCCGACCTCGCCTCAGTCGCCTCCCTCGAAGCAGACGTCTTCCCCGAACCGGCGAGCCTCACGCTCTGGCGAAACCACTGGTCGCAGCGGAACACACACCTGCTGGTAGTAAGACGCGCGGAGCAAGTGGCAGCCTTCTTCGGCTTTGAGATCCACGGCCCAGTGGCTCACGTCTTAGGGAACGCGACGCGTCCGCAAGACCGGCAGCGCGGGCTTGCGACGATGCTCCTCCGCGTCGGGGCGTCACGGGCCCGCAACGCCGGCGCACAGTGGTTTCTGGGTGAGGTGCGCGCTTCGAACCACGTCCAACGAAAGCTCCTCCAAGGGCTGGGCTGGCGTGTGATCGGCCGCTGCCCCCACTTCTTCGGCAACGGGGAAGACGCAGATATTGTATGGTTTCTTCTTCCTTGAGGCCACTGCGCAACGAACACGGCGTGACGGCGACCGAACATCGGGGTCGGTCTCAACACGGCCCCCCGTCGCGCCCCTCCCAGCCAACCCTGGGCCTGACTACCGACATCGCAAACGCCTCACCCGCGTGACGGGATGCCGGCTCGTCCGTGACGTCACACCGCGCCCCGCGAACGCAACGGCATGTGTACGGCGGCCGCACAACCGTGGTGTCAGCAGTGGCCCGATTTGCCTGACCAATCAAGACAAATGCCGTTCGTGCCGCCACAATCCGGCTTGCGCCGGTTGCCCATGGTTCCTTCCCGTCTGTCGGGATAGGAGCCGACCCCATACGCATGAGTGAGGTCGGCCGGCCATTGGGAGTCACCCTACGCCTCTCGCGGCAAGCCGCTTGCGCACTCACGTAGGACCAGTAACCCGCCCCACCACTGACCAGAACCTCCCGGCTGTGATCGCAAGGGCATTCGACCGCGGGGGCATCGATCGTTCGCCTGACGTTGGCCCCCACCATCTCTGGTGAGCCCTCTCAGTTCGCGGCTCCGCTTGCCTTTCGGCAGCGACTCGTTTCGGCAGCGTGCTTCTCCGAATCGGTTGGGTAGCGAAAGACTCGCTGCCACTTCCGCTCTAGATGAGCCTTCACGGAAAGACGTCACCGTTGATAGCGAAGGTCTGAACGAAACGCCCGTCGAGCTTAGCACTCCAGCCTTTGCCGCAAATGAACGGTCGGCCACGCCACGATCTGGAAATTGGCGTGTGTGGCCCCGTTGACTTTGCCTTATTGTACGGACGATCGCGAAACACCTTGACACGGTAGCGCCTCCCCTAGAAGTTCCCGGGAGTGTGTACCAACTACTCCAGGAAGGGAGGCTCATGACTGTGCATACATGGTATCGAAACGCGTCATCGATCGTCTACGGTCCTTGGGGAGTAACCTTGTCACCGCGACCCGCCTCTGGGCCTTGCAGGACCTCGCCTTCCTTGCCTGGACTGCCAATTTCGACGCCACCGGTTTCATCCTTCGCTGCGGCTACTCCGGTATCGGCCGTCCACCGCGCGACCCGGCAGCCATGTTTCGCGCCTGGATACTCGCCACCTCTCTGGGAATCTCCAGCCCCACCCAGTGGGCCGATCGCCTCGGGACCGACCCCGTTCTCGCGATCCTCTGCGGGTTCGAGCCAACCGATACCCCTTCTGCCACCACCTTCGTAGACTTCATGACCCGCCTGACCCGCACAATGCGGGCCCGCGCCCGCGTCCACTGCCCCCACCGCAAGCGGGGTAAGGGCCCAGGAAAGGGTAAAAAACGTCCCCTCCACCGTGCCGACGTCCTTCGCGCCTGCAGGCGCATCTACCACGCTTCGGCCACGGCGATGAGAGGCCCCTGCAAGAGATCCTCGCTTGCATCGCTTCCGGCTCCGCGGACCGCAGTCTCGTCGATCTGAACCACCTCCGTATCGCGGGCGATAGCACCATCCGGTCCGCTTTTGCCAACCGTTTCGGCCGCTGTGTCTGCGACTGTCCTCCCGGAACACCCTGTGGCCATCGCCGCCGCTTCCGTGACGGGGACGCCACCGGGGGTTGGCACTCTTCCCGCGGCGTCTGGATCTATGGCTCTCGCTTCTACGAGATCACCGCTACCGGCTACCAACATGACCTTCCTCTGGCCATTCGCTCCGTCGCGCCGACCGCCACGACGCCGTCTCCTGGCTGCTCACCTACCGTGACCTCGGTTCCTCCTATCCCGATGCCCACATCGTCGCCGCCATCCTCGATTCCGCTCACGACGCTGGCGTCCGGGTGCATCCCAAACTTGTGGAGGAGAATGTTAAGATATTGTTAAGAACCAGGAATCCCCAGATATAGTCTTGAAGACCTCTCCCTAGCTTGGCGACAG
>JAJYVN010000052.1 GCA_021791995.1 Bacillota bacterium | reverse complement strand
ACACCGTGCCACGCCTGGACCCGACTTTCAACCGTCTTTATGAGAGCCGCAACACCCGGTTCGCATTGCGGAGGTGCCCAAATCCGCCTATCGAGTTGGCTGCGTCCGGTTTGTGGGCAAAGGGCAGGGCTATCCAGCGATGAACTGGCTCCTTTCCCTTTTTGACGATCGCCCCTATGCGCTACAGGCCTCGCTCACCTCTCCCCCCGCAGTCGGCGAGGCGGATGTTCTGACGGTGACGTTGCTTCAGGCCAATGGTAGTGTCGACCATTCGGGACCGTCCACAGTCGGACGCCCGTGCACGTTCGAGGATGCAGCGCTGGGTCAAGGCATGCCCCAGGTGCACATCATGGGACCAACCGGCGCGTTGGTCGCAACACCGCTTGAGGCCGTATGCCCCAGTATTCCGGAGGAAAACGCATCGGCCGTATATTCCCTGGTTTTCCAAAGCGCATTCCACTACCGCTTCGTCCCACCAGCAGCTGGCACTTACCGCGTCGCGGTCGAGTGGCCAGGCTATGTGCTCAGCAATCGACCATGGGCGCTGCAACCGGCCAACCTGCTCTTCACGGTGGCGTCGACGCACTAGCTATCCTCGAGTCGGTCTCATCTTTTCCATGGAGAGCCAAACCCCGTTTCATAACTTGGGCGTGTCCAGCTGCGCGTTGCCAAGCATTGGGACACTTCCGCACTGGTCGATGAACCGAGCGAAACGTGTGCTGATCAAGGCACGGTTGGGTCACGTCCATGCACTCCATGCTGCAGTAGCGGTGAGCGCTGGTCTGTTGGTCGTCCTCCTCGGCTAACAGCAAGCCCAGGAAGCGCTTCATCGCTTCAGGTCGGAAGAGGACCTACAGATCGCGGCGCAAACGACAGAATCCGCGCTTGCCCACCCGCAGCACGCTTCCATCGGAAAACGCAACGGTAGCGTTCGGGTCGGTCAGGCGTTGCCCGTCGATTTCCACCGCCCCCTGCCGGACGAGTCGTCGTGCCTCCGATCGCGACGGTGCCAGAGAAAGCGCCATCACAAGATCCACTACCGTGGCCGCCCCATCACTCCAGTGGTGCTCGGGGATATCTTCCGGAACACCACCCGCAGAGAACACAGCACGGAAGTCTTCGCGCGCCTGTCGGGCGGTCGGCCGATCATGGTAGAGGGTCACAATCTCTTCGCCCAGACGCAGTTTCGCATCGCGTGGATTCAGGGAACCGTCCGCCATCCCCTGTACGAGTTCTTGGACCTCTGCGATTGGCGTGCGCGTGCAGGTGACAAAATAGGTCTGGATGAGGGAATCAGGCAGCGACATCACCTTGCCAAACATCGCGCTCGGGGGCTCGTCGATTCCGATCGTATTCCCCACAGACTTACTCATCTTCTGCTGACCATCCAACCCCACCAACAGTGGCGTAATCACCGCCACCTCCGGTGACTGTCCGTAGTCGCGTTGGATCTCCCGCGCCATCATGAGGTTGAACGTTTGATCCGAACCACCCAACTCCACATCCGCGCGTAGCGCCACGGAGTCATAGCCCTGCATCAAGGCATAGAAGAACTCGTGCAAGTGGATCGGTCGCCCCTGCTGGTACCGGGAATGAAAGTCATCCCGCTCCAGAAGCCGGGCTACCGTCACCTTACTGGCCAGTTCAAGCACATCGGCGAATGGCATGGGAGCAAGCCAGCGGGAGTTGAATTCCACCTCTGTGCGGCTGGCGTCCAGAATCTTGTGCATCTGCCGCACATAGGTTTCCGCGTTCCGCGTAACCTCGGATGCGCTCAGCTGCCGACGCGCCTCTGATTTCCCAGTGGGATCCCCGATGCGGCCAGTGAAGTCGCCGATCACAAGCGTCACGCGGTGGCCGAGGTCCTGAAAGTCGCGCAACTTCCGGAGGACGACCGCATGCCCCAAGTGCAGATCGGGCGCCGTTGGGTCGATCCCCAGCTTGACGCGAAGGGGCACCCCCGCTCGTGCTGCTTGCGCGAGCTTGACGCGAAGTTCCTCACGGTCCACGACACGTTCGGTGCCGCGGCACAACCGGTCCAGCGCGTCGGTGCCATGGTGTGCGGAAGCGACGGGCATGTGTCAATCCCCTTTCGCCGGAGCCCCATGCGATGGAACGGACCCGGCACACAGTGTACCATCGACGGCGAGCCAACCGTGATGCGGGTGGTCGCACGTACCGATCATGGGGGGAACCCCCCGCGAGTGTATACGGTTCTCCCGGCCGCCACGATCTGACACCCCCCAAGGGGCGCCGCGAGTTGCCGACAGCATGCGGTAACGCTATGGTGGTGCCGATGGACTGGCGCGGAGTATTCGCGCGCATGATCAGCGCGAAGGGGGAAGCGACAGAGGATGCCGGATGGTAACCGATCGAATCGTACGGAACACAAACGGCGCATCCGTTGGGGCCGCCTCGTCCTGCTCGTGTTTGTCGCCGTCTTCGTCTTCGGAGCGGTGAAGGTCGGCATGATCTTCAAAGATGCCTTTAAGACCATGCCCGCTCTGGGAAATCCCATGGCCGCCTCCGAGCAACAACCGTCCGCGATCTACGCACAAGAGAACGGAGCATGGGTTAAGATCACGGATGTACCCGGATCCACGGTGAATCGTCAGACGGTACAACTGAACCAGGTTCCAACAATGGTGCAGCATGCCTTCGTCGCCATCGAGGACCGCAACTTTTATAACAATAACGGTATCGACCTGCGCAGCATCGCACGCGCGGCGCTCAACGACGCCGAAGGCCATCCCCTGCAGGGTGCGAGCACGATCACCCAGCAGCTCGCGCGCAACCTCTACCTCACACAGCAGAGGACCTTGGTCCGCAAGGTCCAAGAGGCGTGGCTGGGACTCGAACTGTCCCGAACGTACACCAAGGGCCAAATACTGGACATGTACCTCAACATTATCTACCTCGGTGCAGGGAGCTACGGTGTCGGCGCGGCAGCGGAAACCTATTTCGGCACCTCAATTCAAAACGTCACCCTGCCAGAGGCGGCGCTTTTAGCGGGCATGCCGCAGGATCCCAATGGCTACAATCCCTTCAATCACCCACAGGCCGCAGTAGCCCGGCGCAATACCGTACTAGCCGTGATGGCCAAGCTGGGGTACATCACCCAGGCACAGGCCACGGCAGCCGAGGCCAGCCCTATCACGGTAACACACCAGTCCACAGAAACCGCGACAACAACCACAACCACCAACTATCCGGATCCCTGGTACGTGGATGAGGTCATCAGCCAGTTGGAAACGACGTATCACCTCTCGAGCGAACAGGTTCTGGATGGCGGGCTCAAGATCTACACAGCGATGGACCCGACGATCCAGAACGCGGCCCAAAACGTTGTGAATAGCCTCACAACCATGAGTTCGACCGCCGCCTGCAACCCAGGACACCCGTGCCAATTGCCTGGTATCTGGTCCCTGTCGGTTCCAGCCGCCGACCAGTTGCAGGTGGCTCTCTCGATGATCAATCCGGTCAACGGCAACGTGGTCGCCATCATTGGCGGCCGACAGCACACCGCCGAGATGCAACTGGACCTGGCCGTGCAGGGCGAGTTCCAGACCGGAAGCTCGATGAAGCCGCTCGTCGACTACATTCCCGCCCTCAACGACGGATACACAGCTGGCACTACCGTGGACGATGTTGCCCAGGCGTATGACATGGGATCAGGCCAGCCACTGTACGTCCCCACCAACTACAACAACCTCTACTACGGTTTGACAACGTTTACGGAGGGTCTGCGTCGCTCTGTGAACGTAATGGCCGTGAAGGTGCTCGAGAAGGTGGGTGTCCAAAATGGGTATGAAAACGCGATCAAGATGGGGCTCCCGCTGACGAAAGCGGACGATCATCTATCCCTGGCGCTTGGCGGGACCGACGGCGTGGACTGCTGCAGCACCCTCGACATGGCGACCGCGTACGCGGCCATTGACAACGGCGGGACCCGCGTGACACCGCGCTTCATCGAGCAGGTTGTGGCACCCGACGGCGAGGCAATCATCAATAACCCCCCGCAGTTGACCCCTGACGTGGTCAGCCCGCAGGTGACCTACGTCATGACACAGATGCTCGAAACCGTGGATTCACCGGAGCCGTATGGCTACGGCTGGGACGTTAACACCGGTGCCCTAAATAGCAATTGGGGCACCGGTTACGACGCCCAGGTGCATGACAACGTTCCCGGTTGGGAGGCGGCAGCGAAGACCGGGACGACCAACAATGGGGACGGCCTCTGGTATGTGGGCTATACCCCCCTGTACAGCGAAGCTGTGTGGGTAGGGTACGAACAGCCAAAAACCGTGATGGGGGCCGACAACCGCGTGGGTGAGGGAGACATTTACGCGGGCCCGATCTGGAAGTGGGTCATGGAGGACGCGCTCGCGGGACAGCCCGTTGTCAACTTCAGCGAGCCTCCCGGTGTGATGCAAGCCCCGATCGACATCAAGTCGCCAGCCTGGACGGTCACGATGCCCGGCCCGCTGACCCCTGCCCAATACATTCGCGAAAGCTGGTTCGTGGACGGCACGCAGCCGACCAAAATCAATCCGCTCTGGGAGCAAGTCGAGGTCGATTCGAACAACACGAACCTTCTCTGGGGGGTCGGGTGTCCGTATCCGCCTGAAACGGAGGTCTTCCTCAACCGGCCCCCCGTAGGCTTGAGCTTCGCGGACACAATGGCACAGGATACCGGCAAGTCCCCGGCTAGCCAATTCATCCCAATTGACATGTCCCTGGCACCACCCACCGCCTACTGCGGCCAGACGCCGCCGCCGAGCTCCACGTCCGAGACAACGACGAGTAGCGCAACCAGCGTTGCCTCGAGCGTCGTCGCCTCCTCGGGGAGTGGTTCCGCGCCCTTAAACGCCCTCTCGTGCCAAGCCACGTGGGCAGTGACGATCGACTCCAGCACGACGTTCAACCCAACGTCCGTCTGCGTACCGTTTGGGAGCAAGGCAACCCTTAACATCCGCTCCGCCGACGGCAGTTCCTACACCCTTGGCCTCTCGGGCTATGGTGCCACCACGACGGTACCGAGTAGCGGCGTGCCAAGCACGCTGACCTTCGCGGCGGACCAGACGGGCCTGTTCATGTTACAGGACCCAAGCGACTCGAGCCTCACCCTCCAGGTCACCGTTCAGCAGGAACCGTCGAGTGCATCGAGCAACAGTAGCAGCAGCGGAATTCTCAAGAGCATCTTCGGCTAATCATCCACCAGAGATCGATTGTCAGCAGGGCGTGTGCCAACCAAGGCACACGCCCTGTGCACTCATAGAACAGAAGACCCAAGGAATCTTGGCGATTCATGTCGAATCCTGCGGTACAGTATCGCCAAGAATGCTTGATAGGAGGGCCGGTCGTTGATCAGAACCGGAATTGTGCGGAAGGTGGACGACCTCGGGAGGATCATTGTCCCTGTCGAGCTTCGCCGGGTGCTGGATGTATCCGTGGGGGATCCCATGCAGTTCTTTGTGGACCAAAAGAGCATCATCGTCCAGCGCTACGAACCGGGATGTGTTTTCTGCGGCGCCATTGAGGATACGATCCCCTTCAAGGGCAAGAAAGTATGCCGCCGTTGCGCCGCGGCGGCCGTGCCAGGACACGGCACGCCGCCGACGGCCGACTGAGCGGGTATCCACTAGGTCGTCGTGTTCCAGCGCAGGACGGGGTGGCGCGCAGCGTTCACCTCGTCCATGCGCCTGATTGGTGTCTCGGTTGGGAAGGACCCTGGCGCATCGGCCCCGGTGGATGTGACGACGATCTCGCGTACCGCAGCCGCGAACGCCTCCAGCACCTCGCGCGGTTCCGTCTCGGTCGGCTCGATCATCAGGGCCTCCTTGACGATCAGTGGGAAATACATCGTGGGCGCGTGGAATCCCCGATCAAGCAGGGCCTTGCATAGGTCGATGGCACGCAGCGATCCGTGACGCGCGAGGGCCGTCCCGTCCGCAACAAACTCGTGCATCGGCTGCCGATCGATCGCGGGGGGCAGATCTTCTCGTAACAGGGCCAACAGGTAGTTGGCGGCAAGCACCGCGTGTCCGGATACCTCAGCAAGACCGTCGCCACCGTGCGTGCGGATATACGCAAGGGCACGCACCAAAACCGCAAAGTTGCCATAAAAGGCACGGACGCGGCCAATGCTTTCAGGCGTCGACGTCAGCACGTAGCGCGCGGTCGCCTCTCCAGGTGAATCCACTCGTTGCACGCGGGGGGAGGGCAGAAACGGGGTTAGGTGCCGCGCCACCCCCACCGGGCCAGCACCGGGCCCCCCCATACCGTGGGGAGTCGAAAATGTCTTGTGCAGATTGAGATGACAGATGTCAAAGCCCATGTCCCCCGGACGAACACGCCCCACGATGGCGTTGGCGTTCGCTCCATCGTAATACAGAAGTCCGCCGCATCCGTGCACGGCCCGGGAAACCTCTTCCATCTGCTCTTCCCACAGACCAAGCGTGTTGGGATTGGTCAGCATCACCGCAGCGAGTCGCTCGTCGCAAACGCTGCGCAATTGGTGTAGATCGACATTGCCGCGGTGGTCGGAAGGAACCTCGACAACATCAAACCCGGCCATGGCCGCGGAGGCGGGATTGGTGCCATGGGCCGAATCCGGTACGACCACGCGCGTGCGATGCGGTTCGCCGCGGCTTTTGTGATACGCCGCACAGATGAACATGCCCGCTAGCTCGCCATGGGCGCCCGCGGCCGGCTGGAGGCTGAACGCATCCATCCCCGCCAAGGTGCAGAGAGCTCGTTCCAACTGCCACAGCACCGCCAGTGCCCCCTGCACACAATCAGCAGGTGCATAAGGGTGCACGTCGCGCAACCCTGGTAGGTTCGCAATCTCATCATCCACCTTCGGGTTGTACTTCATCGTGCACGAACCCAAGGGATAGAACCCCGTATCAATGGCGAAGTTCAAGCGCGATAGGCGCGTGAAGTGCCGAACCACCTGCAGTTCACTGCACTCTGGCAACTGGGGTGCCTCTTGACGCAGGGCAACCCCTGGCAAGAGGTCCGAAACCGCCTCGGCGATGGGCACGTCCATCGGAGGCAGGCGATAGGCCCGTCGGCCAGGCACCGAGATCTCATGGAGCAACGGTTCCTTGGCATCAGGCAGAGACAAGGGCAAGAACCTCCTCCAGCGCGGCCACCAGGCCATCGAGTTCATCACGCTGCCGACGCTCGGTCACCGCAACCAGAATGTCGCGCTCCATACCCGGGAAAAAGTCTCCCAGGACCGGGCCGACCAGGTAACCGCGGGAGCGGAGGGCCTCCTGCACCGTCCGAGCACTCCGCGGCAGGTGCAGAGAGAACTCAGCAAAAAAAGGTTGATCGGGAAAAGTGAGGCACACCCCCGGCAACCGAGACAACTCGGAGGCCAGGTAGTGGGCTCGACGGAGACAGATCTCTCCGAGCTCCGCCAAACCCTGGGGCCCGGCAAGCGCCAAATAGATCGAGACGGCCAGGGCGCAAAAGGCCTGGTTGGTGCAGATGTTCGAGGTCGCCCGCGCCCGGCGGATGTGTTGCTCACGTCCCTGCAGCGTCAACACAAATCCCCTCTGCCCCCCTCGGTCTGTACCGAGCCCGCAGATGCGCCCGGGCAGTCGGTGGAGCAACGCGGGTTGCGCGGCCATGTATCCGAGGTAAGGGCCACCAAACGAAAGCGGTAGGCCCACATCCTGCGCCTCCCCCACCACCAGGTCGGCGCCCAGTCGCCCAGGGGCCTCCAAAACACCCAGGGTCGCAGGATCCGCCACCACCACCCCAAGCGAGCCGTCGGGGCGCTCCGCGAGGATGCGTTCCACATCCTCCACCAGACCAAAGAAGTTTGGTTGCTGCACGATGACGCAAGCGACCGGTCGACCATCGAGGGTGTCGCGGATCTGTTCTGGATCGGTACGCCCCATGGTGAGCGGCAATGAGACGATATCGACCCCACGCGGCAGGGCATACGTTGCGAGCACGCCTCCATACTCCGGATGCAGAGCGCCCGAGATGGCTACCACGGGTCTCCGTGTGGCGGCGCGGCTCAAGAGCGCGGCCTCCGCGACCGCAGTGCTGCCGTCATACAGCCCCGCCGTCGCTACCGGGAGGGCCATCAGTTCCGCGATCATGCTCTGAAACTCGAATGTCATCTGCAGCGTCCCCTGGCTCACCTCGGGTTGGTAGGGGGTGTATGCGGTGAGAAACTCCCCTCGCCCCAAAAGGGCCCGTTGCGCCGCGGGGAGATATCGATCATAGACCCCACCTCCGGCGAAACAGCAGAGACCCGCAGCCAGGTTCGCATCCCCCAGTGCCGTGAACTCCCGCACCAAGGTTTGCTCATCCAAGCCCGCGCCGACGTCCGGCGCGGACGCGTGCCGCAGGGCGGCTGGCACATCCTTGAACAAATCATCCATCGAAGAAACCCCGATGCGCCGCAACATCACGGCAATATCCTCGGGGGTGTGGGGAAGGTAGCTGGGCACGGCGGATGGACACCTCCTTCCAATTCGCATCCTCAGGAGCCAGAGACCAACCGCTCATACGCCCCTGCATCGAGCAAACGGTCCAGTTCGGCCGGTGCCGTAAGCTCGATACGCACCATCCAACCCCGCCCGTACGGATCTTCGTTCACATACTCCGGGTGCTCGTTCAATGCCGCGTTGATGGCAACGACCCGGCCACTGGCCGGGGCATAGAGATCAGAAACGCTCTTCACCGATTCCACCGTACCAAATGCCTCGCCCTGGTGCAGATCGCTACCGATGGCCGGCAGCTCCACAAAAACGATGTCCCCCAGGGCACACTGGGCGTGATCGGTAATGCCGACCACCGCCTGAACCCCGCCTTGTTGCCCGTTTTCCGACTGGATCCACTCGTGCTCCTCGGTATAGCGCCGATCATCCGGATACTCCTCCACGCCCCACCGCACCTCCGCCCGAAAGATTCTACGAACTCTGGGTTCTACGGCGACGGTAGAACGGTAGCGCCACGCGCTCCGCCGACACTTGCCGCCCATGGACCTCCAACCAGAGGGGAAGAGGATCCTCCTCCACCCGTGCGAGCGCCAGCGCAATGCCCGAGCCAAGAGTGGGGGAAAACGTGCCGCTCGTCACAAACCCGACCGGCTGACCCGAGGCCACCGACAGCACCGCCCCCGCCCGTGCAATCCTCGGTCGCTCGGGCAAAAGCCCCACCAACCTCCGAGGCACCCCCGCTGCCTTTATCCGACGCAGCGCCTCCGCTCCCAAAAACGACCTCGGTCGACCAGCCCGATCCGTCCATGCCACAAAACGATCCAGTCCCGCTTCGAGCGGCGTGATGGTAGGACTCAGCTCGTGCCCATAGAGGGGCAGGGCCGCCTCCAGGCGTAGCGTGTCACGGGCCCCCAGACCACAGGGCAAAAGGCCCTCCGGCTCCCCAGCAGTAAGAAGCGCCGACCACAACTTCGGTGCATGGTCCGACGCGCAGCAGATCTCAAAACCATCCTCACCCGTGTAGCCGGTGCGCGCAATCATCAGAACAATGTCCATCCACGGAACCTCTGGCCAGAAGCGGAAGGAGCGCAGCGTAGCCAGATCGGGCACACCGAGCCCCAAGAGCCTTCCAAGGATGGCGACGGAACGGGGTCCCTGCAGGGACAGAAGCGCCGTTTCCGGGGAGAGGTCCACGAGTTCGACGTCCGAGCGCCCAGCCATCGCCGCGCGCATCCAGTGTGCGTCCGCATCGATGTTGGCCGCATTGACGACAAACAGATACTCCCGCCCAGGGATGCGACAGTATACAACGCAATCATCGACCGTGCCGCCGTCATCCATGCAAAGCAGCGTATACATCGCCTGTCCTGCCACCAGATGGCTGGGATCGTTCGTCGCCAGCCGATCCACCACGCGGGCCGCTCCGGTTCCCCGCACGAGGAGTTCTCCCATGTGCGAGACATCAAAGAGGCCGGCCGCTCCCCGCACCGCATTGTGCTCCACAATGATTCCACGATACTGCAGGGGCATTTCCCAACCCGCAAACTGCGTGATGCGCGCCCCAAGGCCAATATGCTCCGCATAGAGCGGCGTTCGTTCCAAGCGCGTTCCAACTCCGTTCCCGCTCAGGCCTCCGCGCCGAGCTCTGTGGCCACGGCGGCGACGTCCGTAGCCTGCACATTGGTCACGATCGACGCACTGCCAGGCCGCTCAGGCAGCACCCAATGGAGCTTGCCCGCAAGGGACTTCTTATCGAATCCCATCGTAACGACCAAATCGCGCAGCGGAAGCCCCGGAATCCGCGTCGGTAGGCCCACCGCCGTGCAAAGCGCCTCCAACTGCGACTGCCAACGCTCACTCCACCGTCCACAGCGCAGGGCCAACCGCCCCTCCACGCACATCCCGATCGCGACGGCTTCCCCGTGCCGAATGTTCCCATAACCGGCCACCGCCTCGACCGCATGGCCGATGGTGTGGCCAAAATTGAGCAGCATGCGCTGGCCGGACTCCTCCCGCTCGTCCGCATGCACCACCTCGGCCTTGAGCCGACACGAGCCAACCACAACGCGGACCAACGCGGACTCATCCCCATCGAGGATCGCCGCATAGTTGCGACGAATGAACTGGTAATAGCGGGCATCCGCGATAATGCCCATCTTAATCGCCTCAGCCAATCCCGCCCGCAGCTCCCGTTTGGGGAGACCCGCCAACGCCCGGACGTCCGCCCATACCAGCCGTGGTTGGTGGAAGGCACCGATCAAGTTCTTGCCACGCGGGTGGTCTACCGCCACCTTTCCTCCGACCGACGCATCGACCTGCGCCAAGAGCGTGGTGGGTACCTGAACGAACGCGATCCCGCGCAAAAACGTCGCGGCAACAAATCCCGCCAGGTCACCGACCATGCCACCCCCCAGCGCAACGATCACTGAGCGACGGTCGAGACCGGCATCGAAGGCTGCGTCGTAAAGGCGTCGAGCGGTGTCAAGGGTTTTGCTCCCCTCGCCAGAAGGCACAACCACCAAGTGCGTCGTGATCCCTGCCGCATGGAGGGAAGAACCCAAAAGGGGAGCGAGACTGTCGGCCACGGCCGCGTCCGCCACCAAGAGCGCCCGCAACCCCAGGCCAAGTGTACGTATTGCCGAACCGAATTCACCCTGGATATCCGCCCCCACCCGAATGTCGTAGGAACGGTCACGGCCCTCGGTCAGCGACACCCGCACCCGCCGGATCATGCCTCTCCCTCCCCTCGGCGATCCTGAAAGTCCGCCAACCGGAACAGCAGAGCGGATGCCACCTCGATCACGTCCAGGTCGGAGGTGTCGAGTTGCAGGTCCGCCGCCTGATACATCGCTGCCCTCTTCTCCCGCAACTGGGTAATCGTCTCGAGAGGATCCTCCGTGCGGAGCAGAGGCCGCTCACGACCCGCCTGCGCCCCGCCAACCCGCGCCAGGATAATGTCGGAGCGAGCCGAGAGCGCGACGAGCAGACCAGAGGCCCGCAGGCGCTCCACATTCTCCGTGCGGCCCAACGTTCCACCGCCGGTGGCCACCACCTGCCCCAAGTGGCGGCTAACCTCGGCCACCACCTGGGACTCCAGGCCGCGGAAGCCCTCCTCTCCGAGTTGCGCAAAAACATCGGGAATGCTCATCGCGGCACGCCGCGCAATCATGGCATCCGTATCGATGAATGGTCGGTGCAAAAGGGTTGCAGCGAGCCGACCTACCCGAGTCTTGCCCACACCCATGAAGCCCACCAGGACCAGGTTCCGTGCACCGAGGACACGGCAGGCCCGGGCCATAACGTCCTCGGGAACAGCGTCATGCACCGGGCCTACCCCCTCAGCGCTCGGCGATTTGCGTCCGGTACCCGTCGACGTTGCGCCGCAACTCCCCGAGACTGTCTCCCCCAAACTTCTCCAAGAGCGCCTGTGCCAATGTAAAGCACACCGCCGCTTCCGCCACGACGGACGCAGCCGGCACTGATGTGACGTCCGACCGTTCGTAGCCTGCCGCAATCACCTCATGCGTGCGCATATCCACCGAGCGCAGAGGGCGCAACAGGGTGGGGATGGGCTTCATGGCGCAGCGTACCACAATCGCCTCCCCGTTGGAGACACCGCCCTCCACGCCACCCGCTCGATTGGTCGGTCGGCGATACCGTCCTGCACCCCCGTCCACGCCGTCCCCAACAACGATTTCGTCGTGGACCTCCGAGCCGCGCAACTCCGCCGCACGGGTGCCGATCCCGATCTCCACGCCCTTCATGGCCTGAATGCTCATCAGACTGGCCGCTAGGCGCCCATCCAGTCGGCGGTCCGAAAAGGCATAGGAGCCAAGGCCAGCCGGGACGCCCTCTGCCCGCACCTCAATCATGCCCCCCAACGAGTCGCGGGCGAGCGTTGTCTCGCGGATCTCCTCGTGCATCCTAGCTGTCGCCTCCGCATCCGCGCAACGACAATCCGAGGCATCCACCAACGGGAGCAATTCCTCGATGCTTGCGTCGCGTGGCACGGACCTGACGCGACCCAAAGAGATCACATGTCCCAGTACGGTAATGCCCACCGCCACCAAGAGCTCCTGGCAAACGGCACCCACGGCGACCCTTGCCGCCGTCTCCCGCGCACTCGAACGTTCCAGGACATCCCGCAGGTCCTCCCGATCATACTTCAAGGCACCGGCCAGGTCGGCGTGTCCCGGTCGAGGACGGTACAGCGCCTTGGCCTCGGCCTTTTCCGCATCGACATCGTCTGGGGCTGGGCCCAATACACCCTGCCAATTGGCCCAATCGCGATTAGCCACGATCAGACCAATAGGACTCCCCAGCGTTTGTCCTCCGCGCAGACCCGCCACAAACTGTGCCTCATCCCGCTCGATGCGCTGGCGGCCTCCCCGTCCCGGCCCTTGTTGGCGCAGGGCCAGCTTGCGCTGAACAGCCTCCATCCGCACCGGCACCCCTGCCGGCATCCCTTCCAGGATGGCCAACAGCATGGGGCCATGGCTTTCCCCCGCCGTCAGATACCGGAGCATACAACGCCTCCCCCAGGCGGTTCGTACCGCTACGAATGTGGATCCGTAGCGGCACCGCCACCAAACTCACGCGACAACACAAACAGCGGTGCGAC
>JAJYVN010000051.1 GCA_021791995.1 Bacillota bacterium | reverse complement strand
CGGCCAGACCTCGTGCAGCGCTGCCTCTATGCGCAGCTCTTGCGCATAGACGAGACGCCATCGCAAGGCCTCGGCACCTTCCTCGTGCACCGAGCGCTGGACGGAAGCCTCTCTCTACGCTCACTAGAAGAGGGCGCCGCAGCAGGCGATCTGCACGTCCACTTCGGGCTGCACACGCCACCGGCGAACAGCTGGCTGAATGGTGTGCCTTACCCCGATCTGCTCCACCCGGATTCGGCCCGAGTCTTTCTGGAGGTCGCATACCAACCCTACTTCGACCGCTTCCACGATCGGTTCGGCTCCGTGATGCCGGGGATGTTCACCGATGAACCGAACATCCGGCCTTCAGGCCCCGCTGGCTCCCTCGCCGCGTTCCCCTGGACCGAGGCACTGCCCGACCTCTTCCGGCAACGCTACGGTTATGACTTGCTGCCGCGCCTTGCCGACCTGGTCTATGACCTCGAGGGAGCCGCCAGAACAAGATACCATTTCTGGAAGCTTGTTTCGGAACGCTTCGTTGAAGTCTGGGTCGAACCCCTGTATCGCTGGTGCGAGGAGCACGGCATCACGTTCACAGGGCACTTCTGGGAGCATGAACTCTCGCCGCTACCCACCGGCAGTGTGATGCTACCGGCAGCGTACCAGCACATGCCGGGTATCGACCTACTTGGCCGCAATGTCGCGCGCAATCGTCTGCCGCGGGAGGACACCCTCCCGTCCCAAATCGGCCAGGTCCAACTCGTGAAAGCGGTCACCAGCGTTGCCCACCAATTGGGCAGGCGGCGAATTCTGTCGGAGACGTACGGTGGAGCTGGCTGGGAGATGCGTTTTGTGGACCAGAAACAGTTTGCCGAATGGCAGGCGGTCCTAGGGGTCAACTTCCTCTGCCCCCATCTCAGCCACTACTCCCTGCGTGGTCCCCGCAAGCATGATTATCCTCTCTCCTTTTCTTCCCACGAGCCGTGGTGGTCGGATTACCCGGTCCTGCAGAGCTACCTCTCCCGGCTGTATTACGCACTGTCCTCAGGAGATCCCGCCGCCAACGTCCTTGTGCTCCACCCCATGAGCAGCATCTGGATCGGGCACCGCCCACCCGCAGGGTGCGCTCCGACGGGGGCATGGTCCGGCATTCCCGTTCACATGAACCAACGTTGGGCACTGGACCTGGATAACCTCCTCAAGGCGCTATCCGCCGCACAATGGAGCTACGACCTCGGCGATGAGCAACTCCTTGCACAACATGCGGCTGTCGAAAATGCACGCTTGGTCGTGGGCACGATGCGCTACCAGGCGGTGATCCTGCCCCCCTGCGCCAACCTGGCCCGTGAAACGCTGACACTACTCGACACCCTTCTGGATCAAGGTGGCGCAGTGGCCGCCCTGGCACCGGTCCCCTATCTCTGCGAGGGCCAAGTCGACGCGCGCGTCCCGGAGTTCCTGCGCCGCTGCCACGTAACAGCAGAGCCCCAGGGGCTCCTTCCGTGGCTCCGACGAGCAGCCCCGCGGGTCCTGCGCATCGACCAAGCGTCGGATGAAACCGTTCTGTATGCCGAGCGGAGACACCTTGATTCAGGGGCGTTGGGCTTCATCGCCAACGTGGGCGTGAGCCCATCTATGGGGGCTCGGGTGCGGTGGGCCGTCGAAGGCAACGAGCCATGGCGAATCGAGCGGTGGGATCTTGCCACCGGCGAGGTGCTGAGCTTGCCCACACGCACCGTCCAGGATGGTGAGCTCGGATCGGCCGTCGAGGTCACCCTCGACTTCGCCCGAGCGGAATCTCATCTCCTGCGGCTTCGCCCCAGCGAAGCCCCCACCCCATGGCATCCCCGTGCCGGAGCGGGTCTCCACGCTGTCTCGGGAACATCACGCACCGGGCGCCACGAACCCGGCTTGGTCGTGCAGCGTCGGGCGTTGGACGGTCCCTGGAGCGTACGCCGCTTACAGCCCAACGCCCTGGTCCTTGATCGCTGCCTCTGGCGCCTTTCCCCGCATGCCAACAGGGAGCCGTGGCAGAGCGAGCAGCCGATCGCCGCCTTGCGGACGATCCTCTCGCAACGCTATGGCATCCCGGCCTTGGCGTTTCAGGACATCCAACCCTGGCGGAAGTACGCGACGAGGGCCCCGCAGGTCTTCGACGAGCGCTGGGAGATGCGGTTTGTGGTGGACCTTGCACTCGACCCCTCGACTACGGAGACGTTGGACCTGGTGCTCGAGGAAGCGGAGCGATGGGAGGTTACCGTCAATGGCACCGTCGCCCGGCCAACGAGCAACGCGTGGATCGACCCATCGTTCCGCCGGATCGAAGTCGGTAGGCTCTTGCACCGTGGCGAGAACGTGATCGATGTGGCAGGGCACTTCGGTGAGGACGTCGGGCTGGAACCCTGTTACATCATCGGCGACTTCGCGCTCGAAACGCACGACTTCCGCCACTTTCGCCTGATCGCCGAACCTGGGCAACTTTCCGGTGGCAGTTGGGTGGATCAGGGCTATCCCTTCTATGCGGGCCGCATGGTGTATGCGAAGGAGGTTACGCTGCGTTCGGAGGAAGCGGCCAGAGGCCGACTCTGGCTCGAACTCTCCGATCTACCCGCACCCGTTGCGGAGCTGCGATGCAATGACCAGATGATCGGAGTGCTCGCGTGGCCGCCTTATCGCGCTGAGCTAACGGCCGCTTGGCAGCCCGGTACAAACCGGATCGAGGTCGAAGTGAGCGCAAGCCTACGGAACCTCCTGGGCCCCCATCACGCCAACAGCCGTCCGGAGATCACCGGACCCGGCAATTGGCACCACTCCCCCACGTGGAGTAATGACTATCAACTAGTCTCGGAGGGGATGGCAGCGACCACCTACCTGGTGTGGGGAGCATGAGACCCAGTCCTACCACACGATGGATCACCCTGCCGGCCCAGTTCTGTGGTGTGGTAGGATGGCAGAAGCCTCCGCTCCCGAAGGATTGGTGGAAGCAATGAACACAGAGGCTCGCATCGAACGCGACGCGTTGGGTGTCATGACCATTCCTGCCTCCGCATACTGGGGCCCACAGACGGCTCGCGCCGTCGAGAACTTCCCCATCAGCGGACAGCGCCCGCACCCCGCCTTTGTACGGGCGATGGTGCAGATCAAGCGCGCCGCAGCGCTCGCCAACATGGATCTCGGACGCTTACCACGGGAGATTGGCCGGGCCATTGTCGCATCCGCAGATGAGGTGCTGGCCGGAAAGCTCGTGGACCAGTGGGTGGTGGATCCGTATCAGGCGGGTGCCGGAACCTCGCACAACATGAACACCAACGAGGTGCTCGCCAACCGTGCCATTGAACATCTGGGTGGTCAGCGCGGCGACTATACCCGAGTCCATCCCAACGATCACGTCAACATGGCCCAGTCCACCAACGACACGGTACCAACCGCGCTCCGCCTCATCGGCTTGGAACTAGGCCAAGAACTGGTGACGACCCTCGATGGCTTGGCGGGCGACCTCCTCGCGAAGGGCGAAGCATTTGACGATATCCTGAAGGCGGGCCGCACGCACCTGCAGGATGCCGTTCCGATCCGTTTGGGACAAGAGTTCACCGCTTACGGCCATACAGTGGAACGCGACACCACGCGCATCCGCGTCGCCATGGAGCCACTCCATGAGATTGGGCTCGGAGGAACTGCGGTCGGTACGGGGCTCAACGCCGACCCCGCCTACGGCGAGCGCGTCGCCCTGCACCTCGGCCGAGCCGTCGGCTTCACCCTGCGGCCCGCAACCGACCTTCCACAAGCCATGCAGAGCATGGGGGATATCGTGGGGCTGTCGGGAACCTGCCGCACGCTGGCAGTCGACCTAAACAAGATCAGTAACGACCTGCGCCTTCTCGCCTCCGGCCCGCGCACTGGTCTTGGTGAGATCCGTCTGCCCGCCGTCCAGCCCGGTAGCTCGATCATGCCGGGCAAGGTCAACCCCGTCCTCGCTGAAATGCTGAACATGGTCTGCTATCAGGTGCTGGGATTCGATCTCACCATCGCCGCCGCTGCCGAGGCGGGCCAGCTCGAATTGAATGTGATGATGCCCGTCATCGCCCACAACGTGGCCTGGATGCTCACCATCCTTGCCCATGCCAGCAGTGCCTTTGCCACCAAACTGGTCCGGGGGATCGAGGCCGACCGGGAACGCTGCCGGTACTGGCTCGAGCGAAGCGCTGCCCTCTCCACCGCACTGGCCCCCACCATTGGGTATGACGAGGCGGCCAGACTCACGAAGGAGATGCTCGCGACGGGGGTCGGCATCGCGGAACTGGCCGTGCAGCAAGGCCTTTTGACCCCCGCCCAATTGGAGGTCATCCTCGATCCGCGCGCCATGACCTCTCCCGGCATTCCGGGGGCAAGCGGGTCCGCATAGGCCTGGGGTCCGTGGGGCAAACTGGGTTGTTATGAAAAATGCGACACGCCACCTCCATGCACGCGAGCGCGCAGCACTCTCTTTGGGCATATGGACGCGGGTGGCCCTTATGCGGACCGGCCACCGCGCCACCACGCTGCCGGGCGCCATCGCCCTGCGTGTCGCCCCCCGGCTACCCGCCGAACTCGGAGACGGGATCGCAAGCAAAATCCTCATCACGGGCACCAACGGCAAAACCACTACCGCAGCCCTGCTCGCCGCCATCCTGAAGCAGTTTGGACGCTCCCTCGCCCACAACCGGGGCGGAGCCAACCTTCCGAGCGGGATCACCACCGCCCTGATCGAGGCCGTTACGCGCAAGCCAGCGTGCGAGGCGGCCGTCTTGGAGGTCGATGAGGCAGCCTTTGCTGCCGTCTGCAGCACGCTTCGGCCACACCTTGCCCTGGTGACCAACTTCTTTCGCGATCAGCTCGATCGGTACGGTGAGCCGAGCACCACCGTCGCATTGGTTCGGCGCGGGCTCCAGGCCCTACCCGAGGCTTCGATCGCCGTCCTCAATGCCGATGATCCACTGGTGGCATCCCTCGGCCCAGTGATGGGACTCCGTGCGGTATGGTTCGGTTTCGAACCATCCGGCCCCGTGGCAACCACCCCCGACGATTCCCCGTCCGACGTCACACGCTGCCCATGCTGCCAGGCTCCCTTGCACTACCACCACCGCTTCTACGCCCACCTCGGCTGGTATGTCTGCCCTTCCTGCGGCTTCGGTCGCCCCGTGCCACAGGTCTCTGTCCAGCGAGCGCCCACTGGTTCCCAACAATCCCTACGTTTGCGCGTCACAACACCCCGTGGGGCGGCCCTGGTGCATGTGCCGTCCCGAGGGCTGCACAACGCCTATAACGCGGCTGCGGCCCTGGCCGCAGCCTACACGTGCTCCATTCCGTTGCACCAAGCGGCCTCTGCCGTCTCGAACGAGGAGCCGGAGTTTGGCCGCATGCGTTGGACCGCTGCGTACGGACGGCGCCTCTGCGTTGGGTTGGTGAAGAATCCAGTAGGGCTCGGGCAGGTGATGCAGATCGTGGTGGAGGATCCCTCTCCGGACAAGGCGGTGGTACTGTTCCTTGCGGACCGGGCGGCCGATGGCCGCGACGTGTCGTGGATCTGGGATGCCGATCTCTCGATGGTGACGGCCGCACAGGGGTCATTCCGGCGGATTGTGGTTTCAGGGCAGCGCGCTTTGGAGATGGGGTTGCGGTTGAAGTATGGGGGGGTGGAAACCGATCGGATCAGCGTGCAGCGTGACCTGCTCCAGGCCATTGGCCTGGCGACCCGGTCGGTTCCCCCCGGTGCGCCGATCTACCTCCTTCCCACATACTCGGCCCTCCTCGCATTGCAATCGATCCTGGCGCGTGTTCCACGCGGCGAGGCGGTGGGACCGTGGCGCACGAGCGCGAGCCGCTTTTGATCGCCCACCTCTATCCGGACCTGCTCAACACCTATGGCGACCGCGCCAATGTGCTGGCATTGGTGCAGCGAGCCGCCTGGCGCGGGATCCCGACGCGCACGCTGACCGCGACGGTCGATGACCCATTCCCCAGGGAGGCCGAGATTGTGTGCATCGGCGGCGGTGAAGACGGGAGCCAAGTGGTGGTATCCGCCGACCTCGTCCGACATCGCGACACCCTACAGGAGTTGGTCGCGGAAGGATTGCCCCTTTTGGCCGTCTGCGGTGGCTATCAATTGCTTGGGACCGAGTATGTGACAGGCAGTGGCCGGAGCATCCGCGGCATCGGACTCGTCGAGGCCCGCACGGTTTGGGAGAGCCGACGCAGCGTCGGTAACGTCACGTTGTGCTGCAACGCGCTGCCGATCGGCACGATTGTAGGATTTGAAAACCATGGCGGCCGCACCTACCTCAGCCCCGGTGCGCAGCCGTTGGGGCGCGTCCTGCACGGCAAGGGAAACAACGGACGAGACCGGAGCGAGGGCATCATCCAAAACCACTGCATCGGCACCTATCTGCACGGACTTTTGCCCAAAAACCCACAACTGGCGGACTGGCTCCTCCTGGTGGCCCTTCGACGCCGCGACGGCCCCCAGGTCACGCTCCAAACCCTGGACGACCGACTGGAATGGGCCGCCCACCGTGCGGCCATGCGCGCATGATCCGCAGACAAAAGTCACCTCGACGGTGTTTTCGCAACCGGCGCGCGCAGGTCGTAGTACACGGTACCATCCACCATTTCGCGTGTGAAATGGGCCTGCACGTATGTTTCGACCGATGGAAGCGACAGTGAACCAAAGGGAATGTAATAGGCGGCACCCTCGGCCAACCACTGTTGCAATTCCGTCATCGTCAGTTGGTTCGTCCGCCAACCGTGGTGGCGACTGTAGAAGAGGATGGGGGGATTTTCGGTCCCGAGGATGATGGTGGTCCCCGGCGCAAGTTCCCTGCGTAGCGCCACCCCCAACCGGTAGTCTGGCAGGTACAGGGTATAGAGGTGCTTCAGCGGAGGCAGCGCGCCGACCACCGTTCCCAGCGCCACCGCCCCCAGGATGGCACCTTGCAGGGCATGGCGGCGGGTGAGAAGGCGAAGGATCGCCCATAGCCCGACTCCCTCGGCCAGGGCGATCCAGGGCAAAAGCGGCATCAGGTAATAGTCAAAGCGGATATGCCGCACAACGACCAAACACCAGAGGGCAAGGGCACCACCCCAGGCCCAGAACCAACCGCTTGCACGCAGTGGTCTGCTGGCAAGACCCACCGCGAAAGGGACAACCCCTACCCAAGCGATGGAGCTCTCCAGGAAGTAGCGGTACCAGAACACCGACTGTGAGGCGTCACCGACGTGGTACGTGGACTGGCGCAGCATGGAGAGGATCAGCGTGATGAAGTCGTACCCGGGCTTGACATGCAGCCCCCCGTACACCGTGTAGGCTCCTGCCGCGATCGCCGGCACCACCACAAGCGCCCAGGGCTCGATACGATTCCACCGGCTACGCGCCAGGGCGATGAAAAACACCGCCGGCGCAACGGTCGCCGCCGGAAGTTTGGCCAGCACAGCGAAGGTGAAGGCGGCAACGGCCAGCAGAAATGCCCCGGTCCCTCCACGATCCGCCCAGCGTTGGGTCAGCCAGAGGGAGGCCATGATCCCGGCCATCATGGCCGGTTCCGGTTGGAACGCTCGGCCAAAGAAGATCCCGAGCGGTTCCACCGCAAAAACGGTAGCGGCAGCCACTGCAATCCCATCGCCGAAGCGCCGACGGCAAAACAGCCAGAAGCACACGAATCCACACGTCGAGAACCCGACCGCAACCCCGTGCAACAGCCAACTACCGAAAGGGAGAAAATGCGCCAGGATAGCAACCGTCCAGGGCATAAAGGGCATTTCCAGCTGGACGTAATTCGGTCCGGGACCATTGTAGAACAGCTGGGGTAGAAGCCCGAGACCGAGCTTGTGGAAAAACCACGCCTCGCTGGCGGTGTCGGTTTGGCGCCAGTCGGAATTGTCCACAAGGGGCATTCCTGCGTGGTAAAGCCGCAGACCGATGAACAGGGCCAAGAGAATCCCGAACCCAATCCAAGGCAGCGCCCTCCTTCCGGCGGGCACCGCTGCCGTCGCTGTTCCTTCGCTTCCGGCCGGCGCCACCCTGCTAGGCAAGCGCCACCTCACGGCCCGAACGCGAAGACTCCACGGCTGCCAAGAGCACCGCGAGCACCTCTCGGCCCCACTCCCCCGATACGGGCGCCGGTCCGCCACGTTCGATCGCACGGGCCACCGCGTCCAGTTGGCGCACAAACCCATCGGAGAATTCGGCTGCCTCCACGGGCACCGTCCGATAGGCGCGTTCCGCGCCGGAGGCAACCCGCAGCTCCTGATCCACGCGCAGCATACCGGCATTGCCTACATACTCGCCAAAGAAGGAGGGGGCTCCGGCGCGAAACCCCGTCGTGAGGATGGAGACCGTGGCTCCGTTCTCGAACGCAATCCACATGTGGCTTGCGTCATCCACGTCAATCTCACCCGCAAAGAAGTGCGTGCCTACCTGAGCGCGCACCGAAACCGGCCGGGATTCCACCAGCCAAAGCGCCCGGTCGACCTGATGGATCCCGTTACTGAAGAGCTGACCACCCCCACCCGCAGCGGTCATGATCCAGCTGGGCTGGGACCCCGGATGCCGGGCGGAGTGCAGTACCTCAAGCCCCATCACCACCTCGCCGATCTCTCCACCCTCCATCACCCGCCGTGCCTCGGCCGTCGTCGGGTGAAAGTGATAGGTCTGGCCAATGTGTAGGAACACACCGCTCTGCCGCGCCGCGGCGATCATACGGTCGCACTCCTCCAGGCTGGTCGCCATCGGCTTTTCCACCAAGACATTTTTACCGGCTCGGGCCGCATCCCCCGTCACGTCAGCATGGAGGTGGTGCGGCAGGGCCACCACTACCAGTTGCACCGCATCGTTGGCCAAGAGGTCCCGGTAGTCGCGAAACGACGCCCCGCCATGCCGGGCCACAAACGCCGCGCGCCGGTCGTCATCCACCTCGGCCACGCCGACGTAACGAACCCCCTCCACCTTGTTGGCCGCTGTAACATGCAGGGCACCCGCGCGTCCCGCCCCGATCACCCCGAGTCCGACCATCCTGCCCGCCCCCTCCCTACTCCCCATCGGCCGCGAGACCAATGCCCCGGCGTCGTACCATCGCCATCAGTCGGCGCGCCCGCGGCAGCCCGCGGCGCATCACCCAATAGGAGACGGGACGCAGCGCCAGGTCCCACTCCCCCACATACTCCACCAGTTCTGCACCAAATCCCTGCTTGAATCGGTACAAACCATACAGGGGGTTGTTCGGGGAGAGGTCGCCTGAAACCCCGCGAAAATCATAGAGGGCGCAACCCGCCCCGAGGCTACGCCGGATGGCCTCCCACTGCACGAGATACGGCGCCATCAGGTTGCGCTGATGATTGGACGACGCCCCATACAGATACCACGCAGTATTGCCCATCTGCAGGATAATGGCCGCTGCGAGATCCTCCCCTCCCGACTCCGCCATGAGGAGATAGCCAAGCCCCCGTGCAAGTATCTCGCGCCACATGGCCTCAAAGTATGGGAGGCTGCGAACCAGGAACCCGTCGCGTCGCGCCGTTTCGGACAAAAGTACATAGAAGGCCGGAAGGTCGACCGCCGTGCCCTCACGCACCCGAACGCCCCGACGGGATGCGAGGCGGATGTTGTATCGCGTCTTAGGGGCCATCCCCGCCAGGATCTCGGCCTCACCTTTGCCCACAAGGCCAAGCTGCATGACGTGGAGCGGCTGAACCCCCTCGAAGGATGGCCCTGTCGCAAGCCGCCGGAAGCCCTTTTCCGTCAGTTGCGATGCGGCCCGGTGGTAAGCGGGCAGCGGTGGGTCACACTTCAGGGCAACGGCTCTCCGCTGGCTGGCAAAGGCCCGTAAGCCCTCGAGCGTCCTCGCCACCGTCTCCGCGTCATCCCAATCCACCACCGGGCCACGTGGCGCATACAACAGTGGCCCCAGGCCGGGAATCACCCGCTCCAGGAGCGAACACGCGCCAACCACCGCACCTCGATCCTGCACGAGCAGGCGGTGGGGCACCCAACCGGTCATCGCCTTCAGGTCGCCCCAACCCCAACTCTGCAGAACGTCGGGGCGCTTCGCGCGGGCCACAAAGGCGTCGAATGCCGCTGCGTCGTCGGCCAAAACCGTCTCCACTGCCACACGGTGCGGCCTCCCTATGTCCGAAGGCCGCTTCCCCCTCTGCCCTACCTCTTGAACGCGTCCTCGAAACTGCCGCCAGCCGGGGACGGGAAGTCCATTCGCCTTACAAACGCTGCCGCTTCTGGAGCACCCACCGTCCGCTCCATCGTATTATCCTCCCACTCGACCGAGAGCGGACCCTGATACCCAACCTGGTTCAGCGCCCGGACCATGGGCGTGAATTGCACATCGCCTCGGCCCGGGGAGCGGAAGTCCCATGCCCGCCGCGGGTCGCCGAACGGCAGGTGCGAGGAGAGGATGCCCGTCCGCCCGTTGCGTACCACCGAAGCGTCCTTCACATGCACATGAAAGATCCGATCGGGAAAGGCATGGATCATCTCGACCGGATCCACCCCCTGCCAGATGAGATGGCTCGGGTCCAGATTGATGCCAAAGGCGGGGTGGCTATGGACCGCATCCAGTGCCATCTGCATGGAGTACAGATCGAATGCGATCTCCCCGGGGTGCACCTCCAGCGCGAACCGGACCCCCTGTGCTTGGTATTCGTCCAGGATGGGCACCCAGACTTCGGCGAAGCGCTTGTATCCGTCGGCGATATCCGTCGGTCCCGCGGGCGGCCAGGGATAGATCATGTGCCAGATGGGTGATCCGGTGAACCCTGTCACCACCGACACACCAAGGTTGTGGGCCGCACGGGCGGTGCGCTTCATCTCCTCGATGGCCCACGCCCGCTTCTTCTCCGGATTGCCCGCACATGATGGCGGGGCCCATGCGTCCGAGCGGTGGTCGCTATTGGGATCCAGGGTCAACTGCCCCACCAAGTGATTGGCAATCGCCCATAGCCCCAGTCCCTGGTCGCTCAGGATCTTGCGTTGGCGCGCGCAGTATGCCGGATCCTCCGCCGCCCGCGCCACATCCACGTGATCCCCCCAGCAAGCCAGTTCGAGACCGTCGTATCCAAAGCGCTTGGCCATGGGGGCCAGCTCCGCCAGCGGAAGATCCGCCCACTGCCCCGTAAACAGTGTTACCGATCGCATTTCGCCCTTCCCCCCCAGACGTTGATTGGGAATCCTCTTCGCCACGCATTATCCCGCTCCTACCGTGGCAAGGCTGCTCGGATCGCTCTGGCCAGGGAACCGGCGGCCCGCGCCCGCGCCTGACCCGTCGCCCCGGGGCCCAGCTCTGCGGCCGCCCGAACCAGAGCGCTCGCCACGATGACGCCATCGGCAACTTCTGCCGCTACACGGGCCTTGTCGGGCGAGTCGATACCGAAGCCGACGCACAGGGGCAGGTCCGTGAAAGTGCGTGTGCGCGCCACCGTCTCCGGGACCCGTGCCAGGGTATCGGCCCGCGATCCCGTCACCCCTGCCACCGACACGACGTAGATGAATCCGCTCGCGTCCGCCACCACTCGGCGTATGCGCTCGTCGGTCGAGGTGGGGGCGACAAAGCGGACCAAGTCGAGGCCGTTGCAAGCACACGTTCGGGCCAGGGTATTCCCCTCTTCTAGGGGAAGGTCGGGGACGATGAGCGCATCCCCTCCCGCCTCTGCCACAGCGGCCGAAAAGGCTTCCGGGCCGCGCTGCAGAATGGGATTGACATACGTCATGACGCACAGCGCGCGATCCGTTGCCTTGCGGAGGACCGTAAGGGCCGTGAAGGCTTGCTCCAGGTGAAAGCCACCCGCCAAGGAGCGCTGACTTGCCGCGGCAATCACCGGTCCGTCCGCAATGGGGTCCGAGAAAGGGATCCCGAGTTCCAACGCATCCGCACCAGCATCCAATAGGGCCTGGCCCATCGCCAGGGAGGAGTTCAGATCGGGATCACCCAACATGACATAGGGAATGAAAGCCTTGCCGCCTCGGGCCCCCAACGCGGAAAACAAAAGAGCCAGACGCCCTTCGCTCGACGGACTCACCCCCGTCTGGATTGCAGATAGATTGACCACCCCACCGGCGGATCCCTGCCGACGAAATCCGCACCTGAGGCAGGGAGTTCGACTCGATATCGTGAATCATCTTTAGAGATAGGACACGCTTCAAGGAGGGATCCTGTGCAGTACAAACAACTGGGACGTACCGGCCTGCGTGTGAGCCGCCTCTGCCTCGGAACGATGAACTTCGGTCCGCACACCACGGAGACGGACGCCTTTGCCATCATGGACCAAGCGCTCGAGATGGGAATCAACTTGTTCGACACAGCCAACGTCTACGGTGGCAAACGGGGCGAGGGCGTTACCGAACAGATTGTTGGCCGCTGGCTCGCGCAGGGCGGCGGCCGGCGCGAGCGTGTAGTACTCGCCACGAAGGTCTACGGTGACATGGGGGACGGACCCAACCAGGGTCGGCTCTCGTCCCTCAACATCCGCCACGCGTGCGAGGCAAGCCTGCGGAGACTTCAGACCGATCACATTGACCTGTACCAGATGCACCACGTCGATCGCAACACCCCATGGGAAGAAATCTGGCAGGCGATGGAGCAGCTGTACCGTGAGGGCAAGGTGCTGTATGTGGGCAGCAGCAACTTCGCGGGATGGCACATCACGGCAGCGCAGGAGTTGGCCCGGCAACGGCACTTCATGGGTCTGGTCTCGGAGCAGAGCCTGTACCACCTGGCCGCACGAACGGTGGAACTGGAAGTGATCCCGGCCTGCGAGCATTATGGCCTCGGACTTTTGCCGTGGAGCCCGCTTGGCGGCGGACTTTTGGGCGGCATTCTGGCGGAACAGGAAAAGGGGCGCCGCACAGAGCGGCGCATCACCGAGCGGTTGGAGGAGCATCGCACCCAAATCGAAGCCTATGAACGCCTCTGCACCGAACTCGGCCATCATCCGGCCAACGTTGCGTTGGCGTGGCTCCTGCACAACAAGGCTGTGACAGCCCCCATCATCGGTCCACGAACCCTGGATCAACTCCTGGATACCCGACACGCCCTGGATATCCAACTCACCAAAGAGGTCATGGACCAACTGCACGCCATCTTTCCCGGGCCTGGCAAGCCGGCGCCCGAGGCCTACGCCTGGTAGCGTAATCGGGTAGGAGGGGGGCGTCTCGCCCCCCGTCCTCCCACACCACCGGACGTGCCGTTCAGCATCCGGCGGTTCACCGAGAAGCCGTAAGCGCCGTGT
>JAJYVN010000050.1 GCA_021791995.1 Bacillota bacterium | reverse complement strand
CCGAGCTGGATGGCGGCCGGCCTACGGGTTCGAGAACAGATGGCGACCAGTGACGAGCGCACCCTGGGACAAACCGCGATTGCCTTTTGCTTAGCACGGGAGGCGGTAGCCACGGTCCTACCCAACATCACATCGACCGCGAACCTCCGTGAGTTCGCGGCTGCAGGGGATCTACCGCCACTCCGACCGGAGGAACAGCAGGCACTGGATCAGGTCTGGGTGGAGAATCGGGATGTACTGTATCAGCCGCTCTCGGACAGTCGCAACAAGCCAACGCCCGTGGCACGCGTGTGAGGGGGATGTCCCGTGGCCGAGTTGAGCCGATTGGCCGTCTGTCGCCGATGCCGCCGCACCTTCATCGGGCGCCCAGGGGAGAAGTATTGTGCCGACTGCCGTAAGGAGATGCGGATACACGGCCGCCGCCGAGCAGTCGCCGCGGTACGCGGTCCATTGCGACCGCTCGGCACCTATGCGCTGCTCTCACTGGGCCTTGGTCTTGTGGTGGGCCTCCTGCGGCCCTCGCTCGCGGGTGACGCCACGTGGGTCGGAGCCATCCTCGCGATCATCCAGGTCGGACGCCAAGTCTAGGGGGGTGGACTGGCGTACAGCAGCCACCGCCGCTGGATCGCAGGCCGCGATGAAGTTTTTGAAGACCTGCTGCGCCTCCCAAACAATGCGGTCTGGCCCCAGCGCCCACCACTCCCGCGGCGTGAAGTAGGCAGAGACCTGTGCCTCGTCCCCCGAGCGGCCAAACCACTGCGTCAGGTGAAGGACATCGGACTGCGTCAGCTTGACGGCCAAATCCACCAACGCGGGATCATCAGTCAAAATAGCCTTGTTGTACGCATGGTGCATCAGTTGGAACAGGGCCTGTTGGATGGGATTTCCCAAGAAAAAGCCCACTCCGCCATCCCCTGCCCAGGTGGAGGGAAAGGCGGGGAGGGGCAAATCGAAGGAATGGTCCGCAAAGCGATCCATGACCTCGCTCGCCCCCAAGCACTCAACACCGCAGCGTTTCAGCTCTCCCGGCAGGGCGGCGATGAAGTCAAAGATACCGCTGTCCTGCCATTGGTGCTCGCCAAAGGTTTCGAAGTCCCATCCGACAAATACGAAATCGCCCTCCGCCTTCGCGATCCACTCTGCCCAGTCCGACGCCAAAAGAGGCCAGCCGTGCCAGGAGCGATTCGAGAAGCGGTACCCTACATCATCGCTGAGATCAGTGTGACGCGCCAGGATGGCCGTCGGCAGCTGATGGTGGTAGAGGTGCGTCGGACTCCGCCAGTCCAGCACCCACGAGCGCCCATCCATGAAGCCTCCGCGCATCCCGGCCCGAGCCAGCGCAAAGTACAGGTCATTGCTCATAAACATCTCGGTTGTGTCCGCCACCTGCGCCACAACACCAAACTCTCGCTCCAGCCTTTGCCGGTATCGGCCGAGCCCTTCCACAAAACGACGAATGTCGAGATAGAAGATCAGACTGTGCTCAGGTTCGACCGTGATCAGTTCACAGTTGGGATGGTGCACGAACCCTGTGAGCGCCTCCAGCAGGGACGGGTCCCAACGGGTGATCTGGTCGAGTAGGGTTTCGGATATACCGAAACAGAGCTTACCACCCGCACACAGGAACTCCGTGAAGGCCGCAATCGCAGGATGGTAACACTTTCCCGCCGCGCGGCCGAAGTAGAACTGGTCCATCCGCTGATCGAAGAGGCAGCGTGCGATGTCATCCGCCGCCGCCCCCGGTGGAATGGGCTGCGCCGGCAGCTTCAATCGGTGTGGCTGGTGGGCAAGTGTATAAATCACCAGGTGCTTGGCCAACTGCGTCCTCGCTTTCCGCCCGCTTTCTCATCGAGGAGATGCGGCCGCCAGGTAATCCAAACGGTGAAACAGGGCTGAAAGCACCTCCGACCAAGTATACTCCGCCGCCGTGGCCAGCGCTGCCTGCCGCATATGCTCCACCAAGGCCGGGCTACTCTGGAGCTGATCCCAGTATTGTGCAATCTCCCCCGGATCATCGGTCTCGAGCACAATCGCGTTCTGAAAGGGCCGCGCATAATCCTCCCCGGTGGATCCCGTGAAGACCACAGCACCCGCCGCCATCGCCTCCAAGCCCACGAGGCCAAACGGTTCCATGCCGCTGTTGGCTAAGACCGCGTCAGCCGCGCGGTACAGGACCTGGAGCAAGTCCACCGGCAGGTACCCCTGTAGGTTGATGACATCGGCGGCTGCGGCCGATCGTAACGCATCGGCCAGCGTCTCCGGCGTGGGTGACTCCCCCACTGGAACATCGGCAATGGAAAGCCCCGCTGCCACCGCATTGCCGAATACCTCGCGCTGATGCGGCTCAATCCCGCCCTTGGCAATCAGACGGGCAGCGATGCCGCGGCCACGCAGACGGGAAACCGCAGACACCGCCATGTTCCACCGCTTATCCGGATCCCAGCGAGCGACCTTGACGAACACCGGCCCGGCGCCATCCGCCCGCAGGGCCGACCGGACGCGTTGCACCTGCGCGGCTGGAATCGGTGCCACCAGGTGCTCTGGGATGCCGTTTGGGATGACGGTCGGGTTTTGGCCAAGCCCCCACATGTAGTGTTTCATGTAGCGACTGACCGTGGTCAGGTTTGCGATGTACCCGAGTCGCCCCCAGTTGATCCGCTCAAACCCCATGGGGTTATTCGCATTCCAGATCAGTGTCGCGTGCGAGCGCAACCCTCGGGCATGGAGCAGATCCGATGTGCGACAGATCGCCTCCGCACTGTGCCAGTCCTCCCCCAGAACCACCAAGTGCTTGCGGCCCTTCACGGCCAACTGGGCCAAATGGTCAGCGACATGCCATGGGGCGGTCTCATTAAAGTCATAGAGCTTTTCGTTCTCTCCGTCGTAGACACCGTTCGGGTAGTAGCGACTGATCCACTGGCTCCACCGATGCAGGACGAGCCGGCCCTCAATACGCTCCTCCACACTGGGGGCACCTGGGTCACCGATGAAGTAGAGGTGTGTCGTTGCGCCGCTGCGGGCCAACGCCTCTGTGAGTCCGCTCACCCTGGATCCCAGCCCGCCAGCCAACGCGTAACGGTCCGGTCCCTCGAAACAGAGCACAGCAAAGATGCAATCCGACGGTGCTAGGGCCACATTGGCCCCCCCCTCACCCGCTCGGCGGGTCGTCCGTGGTGGGGCCGGACGTCGCTCCACAGCGGTCGTCCGATCACCCTCTCTTCTCTTTCGCGGTGTCTGGGACGGCTCCCTGCTCGCAGCTACTCGAGAATCCTTCACTCGGTCCACCCGGCCTTGCGACGGCCCAGCGTTCGACCCTCGCGGCGCCTCACTTCCCAGCGGTTCTGGCGTAGCGCGCCTGGACACCACCTTATCCCCCCTTGTCGCTACTGTGCTTGCCAACCTGCCCAACTAATCGATCCACCATGCAGCGACGTGGCATCTGTTGCTGCCTCACCAACCCGCTCCGGAGGAAGGTTCCCTCCATGCGAAACACGATTCAAGGGACGAAAGATCCGCCACAGACGCGATGCGCAGTGCCAAGCTCCGATTGGCTGGCGGCATGTCCAAAGCAGCGAGCTGATGGGGAGGAAACCAACGGATTTCCGCCGATGCCAGTGGCTGCGGGCAGCCCTGTCCCCGTTTCACTAGGTAAAAGGAAAGGTCGATGAGGCCCTGTTCCGGATAGCGATGCTGCACCCGATACACAAGTGGCCCCACCTCGACTGTGATCCCGAGCTCCTCCCGCAGTTCACGGACCAGCGCAGCCTCTGGGGACTCGCCCACCTCACGTTTGCCGCCCGGGAACTCCCACTTCCCCCCCATGTGGGCACTGTTCAGCCGTCGGCTCAAGAGGACCCCATCCGGGCCCGTAATGACGGCGCACACCACGGACAGCGGACCGAATGGCTTATTCATCCATGCGGAGTGGCAGTTCGTCCACTTCCCGCCACACATCCTCATCCCACACGCTGGCATGGATAATGCACCCGGGATGCGCCGGGAACACCTCCACCGTGAAGCGCAGTCCTCCGACATCCGCTAGCAGCGAGGTATCGGGTAGACAGAGTTGCTCCAGAACTGACCTTGCCAATTGCTCAGGGTCGCCGTCCGTTTCATGGCGATTCCGACGAAAGATGCCCGATAGGGCGGCATGGACCGCCGGATCACCGCTCGCATCGAGTAGGCATTGTGGCACCGGTTCCTCGAAATCCTCGTTCATCCTCCACCAGGCCCCGCCAGCGATGTCGGTTGGACTGGTACCTGCCACTTAGGAAAGGATGAACCGAGGACGATGTCCATCCCAGCTGACCCCGCTAGCGCACGCGTGACTACCTGAGCGCTGAGCGACTGGGCAAGGATGTATGCCTCGAGCGGCGGACTGCGCAAGACATTGCTGTTGACATACACCACACTGGAGGTGACGGATGATCCCCCCAGTGACGCTGGCGCGTCCGCAGGGGTTTCGGTCGTGACCCCCATGCCCTGCAGCACCGCGGTGTAGTAGTCCGCAAGCCCACTCTGGTCCGTGCCGTTATATACCTGTACTGAGGCCTCGGCCATATCCTGCATTAGATAGGGAAGGGTCTCTTTCACCAGGGCGTGCATATCGCTCTCGTTGGGGATAAGCACATCCGCCTTGCCTGGCGTCACCCATGACCTCACTGCACCGCAGAGAGCCAGGTCTTGTTGCTCCTGCGCCGATGTCGTGCAGTCGCCAGGCACCGCATGCCGCACCGACGAAGATGGCATGTTCAGCACCTTTTCCGCAATATTGACCGCATCCGCATATGGGTAGTTGGTCTGGACCAGACCAAAGACGTCGTGCATGACGGTCGGTAGCTTCAGCAGGTTCTTGGGCTGCAAAAGCGCGCTCTTCAATGCCAACAGCATTTGCTGCTGGTCCGCTTCGCGACTGAGATCCCCCAGGGGCAGGTCATGCCGCTCCCGGATATACTCCAGCGCCGTGGTTCCGTTCATGCACTGCTCACCCGCGGGAATCGTCAGGTCAATGTATCCCTTTTCGTTCGGTGCGGGATAGCTCGGGTCATGGATGGCCTCCGGCACATTGATCTCCACGCAACCGACCGCGTTCACGAGGTCGGTGAACGACGTGTAGTTGACGATCGCGAAATACTCCACGGGCACGCCCACCCACTGCTCCACCGCCAGTTCTGCCCTCGCAACACCGCCGTCCTCATAGGCGGTGTTGATCCGCTGGTAACCCTCACCGGGGATGTCCACCCAGAGATCACGTGGCACCGAGAGCAGCGAGACCGTGTCCGTCGTTGGATTGTAACTGACAACCATCATCGAATCTGTCAGGTTCTGGCCGTCGTATCCGAGCGGGGCCTCCGTTCCCATCACCAGCACGGTAATGGGCGCGGCGACCGGACCGTGCGGTGCAGGGTTCTTGGTCTTGTCGGGAAGCGTCTTAGCGATGACACGCGCAGTGACACCCAGGAGCAGTTTCTTAACGCCACCCGCCCGCGCCACCGTGACCACACCCACCAAAGCGACCACCACCAGGACCCCGACCGCAACGATGATCCCCCTGCGCCGACGACCTGCGCGGCCCCTCGCCAAAGCCACACCCCCGCGAAACGCCCCGGACGGGACGCCGATTCCCAAACGAGCATAGGCAATTGGCGACAGGTTGTCGACAAGGGCAGCACATTATCCCGTGCGTTCGACCTCCTTGCGCAGGCGCCGAATGATCCGCTTCTCAAGACGGGAGATATAAGACTGCGAGATCCCCAGGCAATCGGCGACCTGCTTCTGCGTCCGTTCCACACCATCGGCCAGTCCATAGCGCAACTCCACGATCCGGCGTTCGCGCAGGGAGAGCTTGGTCAGCGCTGCCCTTAACACCATCCGATCGGACTCGTTCTCGATGTCCCGATACACAAGGTCTGGATCGGTACCATGGACATCCTGAATCAACAACTCGTTTCCATCCCAGTCCACGTTCAAGGGCTGGTCGAAGCTCACCTCACTCCGCGTGCGACTGGTTCGCCGCAAATACATCAGGATCTCATTCTCGATGCACTTACTCGCATAGGTGGCGAGTTTGATCCGCTTGCCCGGATCGAAGGACTGCACCGCCTTGATCAGACCAATGGTACCGATCGAGATCAGGTCCTCGATCGCGATACGCGTGTTGTCGAACTTGCGCGCGATATAGACTACCAGGCGCAGATTGCGCTCGATGAGCGTTGTCTGCACACTGCGATCCCCCTCGGCCAGGCGCTGAATCAATACCGCCTCCTCTGCGGGTGGAAGGGGTGGCGGTAAGGTGTCGTTGCCCCCCACATAGTGCACGTGCGCTGGCCGAAACCGTTGCCAGAGGCGTGCCATGGCCATCCGCATCCGCCAGCGACCCGAGCGGAAACGCCGCCGTGCGGTCTGCCACCACTTGGTGCCGCATCCTCGCAGTTCGTCTTGGGCCAACTCCCCCACTCCTCCCTCGATTCAACCGTCTCGCTCGGCATCCGCCAAGAGACGGGCTGGTACCAGGGCATCAAATGATCCGTCCCCGGAGAGGCGGTCTGGCGTGACCGCAACGGCGGCTCGAACCCTGCGACGCGATCGGCCGTCGTCCACCCAAGCCCCATCCGGCTCGAAACCACAGAGCATTCCGCTGCGGTTGCCGAGCGAGGCGAACGGGAACAGGCGCAGTCGCGTCGACCACTTGCCGCCCGCGGTGGCTGCCAGTTCCGCAAACGCGGCGGACGCTCCCTGCCCCGAGGTGAGAAGGCACAAAGCCGGTGCAGGCAGGAGATCCCGGAGGGCCACTGCCGTAACAACGATGGCGGGCCGCCCGCTACCGGCAACCCGCAGATCATTCCCGGAATCCACCAATGCTCGACAACTGGTGCGCTGCTCCCCGAAGACAATCTCTAAGCGACAGCACCACCCCGATGGTCCAGGCGACCAGCGCTCCCAGAGGGTCGAGGCACCCGCGAGCAGAGCACCACACGCAAGGGCAACCACCCACCAGGGCACACCGAAGGCAGCCCCCCCCGAGCCGAGCGAGTCCGCAATGCCAAGTGCCACACCAGCTGTAAAGGCAGATACCGCAAAGAAGAGCAGCACAACCGTCACAAAGCGCCGCCAGTGAAGCGGACGATACGCCAAAGCCAACATGGCTACGGCACAGGCCATCCGGCCTCCCCAACCGAAGAGCCAGGGAAGGCCGACGAGCAAGGCCGCAAGGCTGTAGAGCCCGCCGACGGACGCCGATGCGATCAGGCGGAGGGGTCTGGGGCGCAGGCCCGCCAGGCGCCCTGCTCCCAAAAGCAGGGCGGCATCCACCGAAGCGTTGAGCAAGAAAAACAGGTCCGCATACACCCGCACCGGAATCCCCCCAACGCCCATACTTGGCTATGTGGACAGTAGGGGGATTATAACGACGAGCTCCCTTCGGAACGTGTCGGAGCCGAGGAGGGCCCAGTCCGCAAGATGCGGCATCTCACCGCCGCTGCAATGTCGAACGCCACTGCTCCTCTGCCGCCAGGCGCGTCAGGATCTCGGGATGTAACTCCGGCACCACATACAGCCGACCACTGGCCCGTGCGACCAACTCGGTCATGTACCGCTCGTTGGGCTCGAGCCCGATGCAGCACAGGGCAATGCGCTCCTCGTGCAGATGGCTGGCGGCGGCAAGTGCCTCCTCCAGCGGGCTACCCCCCGCCTCCGCCACGGTGGGAATGCCGTCGGTCACAAGCAGAATCAGTGGGCGGCGCGCGCGACACTCGCGCACGTAGTCGGTTGCCGTGTGGAGACCCGCCGCCAATGGCGTGAGTCCAGACGGCACAATGCCACTCAGACCACGTTCGGCCCGGGCGAAGTTCCGTGTGAAGGGAACCGCAATCTTCGCGCCCTGTTCCTGAAAGGTGATGACGGCCACACGGTGGGAACTAGTCAACAGCAGGTGCCGGGCCATCGTCTTGGCCCCGCGCATCCGCTCGCCATCCATGCTGGCCGAAGCGTCGAGGAGAATACACAGGTCCACACGACGGGGATGAATGCGCGACCGAAAGCGCAGGTCCCGCTCGCAGAGCGAGATGCCCTGGACGTGTCCGGGCGCCTGACGACGGACGGACTGCATGACGGTCTCGATCACCGCCAGTTCCGACCGGCTCCGACGCTCCGGCATGGCAGCCTGCGCACGGCGGCCACCCGGTGCTGCGCCCCACGCGGCTGCGCCCTTCCGCAAGAGCCCGCCTGCCGGTCGTGCCGTAGCGCCGCGTGTCGCCGTGCGCAGGCCCCATTCGATCTCACGCAGACGGGATCGCAAGACGCGACGCAACATCTCACCCGATCGGGTCAACCGCCACCCGTCACCATCGACCGTCGCCCACCCAGATTGGACGAGGTGCGCCATTGCCTCCCGAAGCCTTTGCCCTGCCCCGAGCGTTGACTCCCTCTGGTCCCGCTGCGCGATGCGCTCCAAGAGCGCACACGCAGGGAACACACCACCTAGGTCCTCTGCCAACGCAACCGCGGCGCCCAAAAGCGCCTCTTGACCCACCGGGTCCGCAGGGATGGAGGCATCCTCCTTCAGCCAAGAGTCCGTCAGGGCAGCATAGTCCTCCAATCCTGCCCCGCCTGCCGAGGAGGCACTCGGCACAACCCACTGGACCTTGCGGAGCGGCAATCTAGCATCGACAAGGGTCTGTTCGACGGCAGCCACAAGGTAGAAGACAAACATGACTTCCCCTGGTGGGACGAGACCGGCCAAGTGGACATGGGCACGGTGCGCGGCGAGCACGCTCGGTCGCTGACCGCCGGTCAGTGACCCACTGATGCGACCTCCGCCCACCCCTGTCTGCACATCGAACCAGTCGCCCCGTAGTACAGCTGCCGTAGCGGGCCGATCTTGACGGTAGAAGCGGAGCGACCGATCGAACGCCGCAGCAATGGAGTGCGGAGGCACCGGACCCGGCGTGTGAAAGACGTCAAGATGGAGCACCTGCCCGGGCAGGCGGCGATGATAGAACACCTGTCCTGCGTCGCGGTCGGTGACGACCGTCACGCCGTCGGGATCCGCTGGCTCCAGGAGGTGTACGGAACGGCTCGCAACCGAGGCTTCCCCGACGCGGATTCCCGTGGCGAGCGCTAGGCCGATACGGTGGGCATGGGACCAAGCCGCCGCTCGCGCCGGGGACGGGAAAATCTCCTCCATGCTGCGCCCCCCCAACTACCGCCCCTCCAAGTCCCGTGCGGCCATCCAAAGTTCGTCGGTGGGCAACCGGCCAATCGGACGCGCCGGAGCACGAGGGACCACGGGCGGCATCCTTGTGGGATCCGCCAGATGGGTGAGCGATGGTACGCCGAACCGGTCGGACTCCGCGCCCCGCCTTCCGAAGAGCCGCTCCCTCCATCCCCCCGGGTGCTGCGCACCAACGCCCGTCCCACCCGGTTCCTGGAGGGATGCCACACCACCGGCGACGCGCTCGCCGGCGGCCTTTGGGTGGGAATGCGGACTGGAGGTTCCGCGGTCCGGATCCGATTCCATGACGATCGTCTCGTTCGGTTCCAGTCGGGAGAGGACGCGCGCCAGGTCATCGGACTCCAAACGGTGGTGCAGCACAAGCGGAGCCGTGCGACGTACATCCTCTAACGTGACCCGGTCCCTGTCCGCCCGCAGCGCCATTAACAGGGTCCCCGCCTGCCAGGCTTGTACCGCGCGAAGGCTCTCCAGTTGGAAGTCGCAGTATACGGCCACCAGTCGCTCCAGAAGTTCTGCGTCGAAGGCTGGCATCGGCCGGTTCCGTGCACCGTCCAGGTTTGGCGCTCGTTCCAAGGTCGCCACGGGCGAACCATCGCGTGAGCAGGTCCTGACGCAGGATCGCGCGCACATCCTCCGGATCGGTCGGCCGTCGCATCGCCACACCGAAGTCGAAACGGTCTGCCAGCTGCCGTCGCACATCCGACAATGGTCCCGGCTCCTCGTCCGGATTACTGGCCGCCCAAACCGTCACTTGGCACGGCATGGAGACCGGATTTAACCCAGCCTCCTCGATCTGGAGCCTTCCCGGCTTGGTCCCCATCACATCCAGAAGCGCATCGGCCAACTCCGGAGCCACGTCCGCCAACCGATTGATTTCGTCCACAAAAACCACGCCGCGGTGCGCCCGTGCCAGCGTTCCGGGCAACAGTGCTGCTTCCGCGTTGGCGGCTGCGGTCAGACGAGCGAGGTCGATGCTACCCACAACGGTCCCAAGTTTGGCCGAAGCCGAAATCTCCAAAAAGGGCATCGGAACCTCTTCGCGGCCTAAGGCGGCGATCGCCTCCGGCGACACGCCCCGATGCCGCGGGCAATGTGGGCAGGCTGGATCACAGTTGTATGGGCAGCCGGCAATGCGCGTGAGACGACCCAGGAGTGCCGCTGCCCCCCGAATCATGGTGGTCTTGCCCGTGCCTCGTAACCCTTCTGTGTGCACGTGCAGCGGGTAACCGCGCCAACAGCCCAGGATCGAGAGTTCCAGAGCCATAGCCAAGCCCTCGTTTCCGTCGTGGCGCACGAGTTCGCAAACCAACGCGGACACCTCCCAAGGCAGGCAGAACCGTACCTCTAGGATCGTCCGTCGCCCCGTATTTCATACGATCACCAGGAGCGCTTGCCTTGCATCGCAAGAAACCATACGATGCGTGCGCATTCCAGAAGGGGGCACACCATGCCGACGGGTACCGGTCCAAAGGCTCAGCGATCCGGTCGGGATCGGGCACGCATGCTCATTTCCTGTCCCGACCGTCCGGGGATTGTCGCGGCAGTCTCCGACTTTCTATTCACCCAGGGTGCCAACATCATCTCCTCCGACCAATACTCCAGTGACCCATCGCAGGGCACCTTCTTCATGCGCCTCGAGTTCGATCTCCCCGCGATCCGAACGCGAAAAGAGGAGATCGCCCGTGCGTTCGAACCCCTGGCCCGAAGCCTCGCGATGACGTGGCGGTTCGAG
This sequence comes from Bacillota bacterium, assembly GCA_021791995.1. Classification (GTDB taxonomy): domain Bacteria; phylum Bacillota; class Sulfobacillia; order RBS10-35; family JAJYVN01; genus JAJYVN01. The sequence goes on along the minus strand of JAJYVN010000050.1, from coordinate 2,570 downwards.
ACCCTGCGGCCCCGGAAACGAGTGGCCATCTTCGCTTCCCGAGAGGAGCACTGCCTTTTGGAGCTCCTCTGGCGCTGGCGTTCCGGAGAACTCGACGCGGAGATTCCCCTCGTGATCAGTAACCACGAGATCCTCTCGGAGGCGGCACAGAGTTTCGGCCTGCCCTTTGTCTATATCCCCGTCGAACCTGAGCAGCAACAGAAGGCCGAGGAGGAACAGATGCACCGATTGGCGGATGCCACGGTGGATCTGATCGTCCTTGCGCGATACATGCAGATCCTCTCCCCCGCCATGGTCGATCGCTATCCCGGCCGGATCATCAACATCCACCACTCCTTTCTTCCCGCCTTCGCAGGCGCAAAGCCCTATGAACAAGCGTATGCGCGCGGGGTAAAGATCATCGGCGCCACCGCCCACTACGTCACGACGGATCTCGACGCCGGCCCCATCATTGAGCAGGACGTCCAGCGCGTCACCCACCGAGACAATGTGGACGACCTCAAACGCATCGGACGGCAGATCGAACGATCGGTCCTAGCGCGCGCGGTGGCGTGGCACCTGGAAAGCCGCGTCCTGATCCACGGTAACCGCACCGTGGTGTTCCGTTGAGGCCGGATCCTAGCGGGAAACGGGACCGCCTGGGTATGGACGGGCGTGTCAGCTCGCATAGACCGCCAACTGCAAATTCACAACGGTGGGGAAGGTGTGTGTACGCACCTGAATCTGGGGTGTCGCGTTACCCACAGCCAATCCGGTTGTTGGTAGAGTCACGGTGAGCGTCAGCACCTGCGGTGTGCTGGAAAGGGTCACCGGTGGGGTGGTCATGTCCTCGGCACCGGTCCAGACATCGAGATAGGCCATCCCGCTGCCCCAAACGGTGGCAACAAAAAGGTAGGTGGATCCGGGTTGGAGTGATGGCACAGCCACTCCAACCCAGTCACCCAGCGCACTGACCTTGGACAGGCTTTGGGCGGCCGAAGAAAAGTTGGCCTGGAAGTATGCCTGGGCACCACTACCAAGATGCTGCAACGTCACCGCTTGCCCGTCCGCGCTATTGCTCGCGATGGTGGGCGTAGCGCCTGCCACCAGATTAGTCGCACCCGCCGGGGGTGAGAAGGCGGTCGTTGGGAGCTGCGAGAGATTGCCTGCAACATAGCTGGCTGCGGTCCGCTCATCCGTGACCGCCGCCTGGGTGTTACCAAAAAGCAGATTCCCGGTCAGCACAAGGTCCGATCCCGCATCGGCCAACACGTGAATGCCAACCTGCTGTCCGGTGGTGTTAAAGATCGATGGATCGTTGCCCACAATGCAATTGCTGACCGACACATAGTTGGCGCCGCCCTCAATGCGGATTCCGTCATCGCCGCTGCCCGCGGTGTTGTTGCCAATCACCTGCACACCGACAAGCGACACCCCTGTGGCGTTGTCGGTGATGCGGATCCCGGTGCCGCCACAATTGGCGGCTTGACCACCGAGTACGGTCACACCCCGCGCACCACCGATCGTCAGGCCGGGTCCAGGACGGTTCGAGAACCAGCAATTGGAGAAGGTCATCAGGTTACCGCTCTGGAGCATGGCGCCATTGGCGCTGGAATCGAAGTAGGTGTTTTCGAAACGGAGGTAGTTGCTCCCCTCCACCCATAAGCCATAGGCTCCGCTGAGGATATCCGCATCGGTAAGATTGAATGCACCATTAGAGAAGTTTTCGATGCGCACCCCGGCACCACCCTTGGTCTGTCCGAGGTTGATGATGCCCCCAATCAAGTAGACATCGTTGCCCTTGGGCCCCTGTACCGACACACCGTCATGGACAAGGCTATAGATGTTGAACCCACGGATGAACGTGGCAGTGGACTGGTCCACCACAATGCCATCGTATCCCTGACCGCCACCGGTGATATACAGGTCATCGAGGAAGGTCGTGAAGGCCTGATCGAGATAGACGGCCGCGCCGGCCGTGGTCGAAGCCGCACAGGTGATCTGGAGACTCGCGATCCGGCTGAAGGAGATGGCGGGCACAAGGACCGTATTGGCGCCTGGCGACTGCCCCAAAAGCACCGTAGAATCGCGGTTTTCTCCGAGCAGGTCCACATTCTGCGCCAGTGTGATGCTATCCACCGCATATCGACCGGTGGGTATCATCACAACGCCCCCGCCCGATGCGTGGGCTGCATCAATGGCCTTTTGAATCGCCAGCGTGTCATTGTGCTGCCCGTCGCCCACCGCCCCGTAGGAACGCACATCGATCAGCTCCGCCGGTCGCGCCACGGCATTCGGAGTGGATGCTGCCTCGGTCTTCGTCGCACAACCGGCCAGGGCCAACCCCACAAGCCCCGCCGCACCGAGCGACACCGCCCCCCTCCGCCCCACCATCGGGTCCGATCGCGAGATCTCCTCCACCACGATGAGCCCCCTATCTTGCCGGATTGGCCCTCCCGTTCTCGGCAGGGTGGTGTCAACTGCTGCCCGATTTGCCTGACAAACCGCGACAACCGTTGTTCGTGCCGCCCCAATCCGGCTTGCGCCGGTTGCCCATGGTTCCCTCTCCCCTTGCGGAGAAGGAGTTGACC